>NZ_JBQXES010000004.1:4523-72536 GCF_052599055.1 Thermophilibacter sp. ZX-H3
CCTCCTTCACCGGGGGGATGGGCCGTGTGAGGAAAAGACAACGCTTGGGCGAGAAGAACCGTCGCCAATCCCCCGCACGACCGGTCCGCGGGGGTTTGGCGACGCTTTCCGGGGGCGGCGGTCCCGCCGCGCGCCCTACACCGCGCTCGCGAGCCAGGGCCGCCCGGAGAGCGCGCGGGCCAGGCGGTCCTGCGCCGTGGAGAAGACCACGTCGGTCTTGACGTGCAGCCTGACCTCGCCCTGCGTGCCGTAGGCGGTGAAGGCCGAGAAGATCACGTCGGTCTCGAAGGCGGGGTCGAGCAGGTCCGCGAGCTCGCTCGCCGCCACGCGGCAGCACTCGTCCGCCACGGCATTGAGGTCCGCTCCCGGCACCACGGCGATGGGCACCCCGCAGTAGCCCACGCTCCAGGGCGTGATGCGCGTGAGCGCGGTCTTGGAGAGCACCGAGTTGGGGATGACCTCCTGGGCGCCGCCGCGCATCATGACGGTGGTGCTGCGCCACGTGACGTCGGTGACCTCGCCGGTCACGTCCCCCACGGAGATGTAGTCGCCGGGCTGGACCGCCTTGCTCAGCATGAGGCTGATGCCGCCGATGATGTTGGAGATCGTGTCCTGCATGCCGAGCGAGACCGCGATGGACACGACGCCGAGCGCCGCGACGAAGCCCGCCGGATCCACGCCGAAGACCGGCCTCATGACGCTGAGGAGCGCGAGCACCCAGATGAGGGCGCGCCCGATGTTGATGAAGAGCGAGGCGCTCGGCAGGTCCGAGGCGTCGAGCAGCTTGTGCATGAGCCGCATGACCACCCGCTCGACCAGCCAGGCGATCATCACGGCGGCAACCAGGGTCACGCCCTTGTCGAGCCACCCGCCCGCGTCGAGGCCCAGTAGGTGCTCCATCGTGTCTCCCCCTCAGTCCGTCATGCCCTTCTTCCCGAACAATACTCGCTCAGCACCCCCACGCGGGGCATCATGTTTTCGATAAGGTCATCCGCAACGTAGGGGGTCGACTCGAGCACATCGCCAAACTCCCCCTCCCCGGCACGTCGGACGCCCTCGACAAGCCCTTCGACGAGAGGGCTCGCCAGACGTCTGAGCGCGGAGTCCCTGATGCCCAAATCGGCGGCGAGCGCGCGGAAGCTGTCGGCGGTCACCTCGTCAACCGTCCGCGCATCCCCGATTCGCATGGCAAGCCTTCTGGGGTGATGGGGAAAGAACGTGGTGCTCACGACATCATATGCGGGCGCGAGGCTAACGATCGCCCCTCCATCGCGCGCCGGCCCGTCATGCGTGATTGAGTAGTTCTTCAGATGCGCGTCGCAGTTGCCGACCAGAAACGTGAGGCAGACCATCTGGGCCAGGGACGCCACGTCGCGAGCGGGCCTGACGCTGCGCATCCGAAGCAGGTCCGCCATGGCATGAACGCTTCCCCCCTCAAGCTCGGCATACTTTGAGCCGCCCGTGACTCCGACCGCCTGTGCCACGTCCTCCTGATGAAGCCTGTCCACCACGAGCCCGCCTTCCACGACCAAGGTGCGCCGGTCAAACCTCTCGATGGCAAGCACCGGATTGCCAACGTCGAGCAGGGCAGTTTGGGAAACCGTCATCCCACAGAACGCCGCGGCGGACATACAGAGGTACTCAACCTCGGGGAGGCCGCGCAGATGGCTTGTCTTGAGGATGTGCGTGCTCGCCGAGAGGCCAACGGGACGCAGCCATCCGGTGCCGATGGGAGATCCGGGCATGTGCGCCAGGGCCGTCTTGGACTGGGTGCCGGCAAGGGAGAGGCGCGTCGTGACGTTCTCCCGCGCGGTCTCCGCGTCGCTCAGGAACATCTCCCTCAGCTCGCCCGCGTCAAGCGGGACGTATCCATCTCCGCTCTCCCCTGGCAGACGGGCGGAATCACAGATGAGGACGTCGCCGATGCACTCCCTCCCACAGGCAACAAGGAGGCCCAGCCAGTCCTCCTCGGCAAGCCCGAGCTGGGCGGCAAGGGCAACCCGCGTCTGCCCCTCAGCGAGAAGGCCCTCGAAATAGGGTCGGATCTCGACGAGGCCAAACTTCCCCTCCCCGAGGGGGAGTGAGAGCGAGAGCGGCCTGGCATCGGCCCGAGCGAGGTAGCCAGAATCATACGAGAAGGCGTCTCCCAGCTCTCCAAGGGTGCCCACAAGAACCGGAGACCTCTGCTCCAGCCTGTAGACGGAATAGCCCGACATGCTACCCCCTCGGCTCTGCCACAAGATCTATTCCCAGCATCGTCAACACGCTCAGGACCTTTCCCACCTCGGCGCTCTCCTTACCGTTCTCGAGCTGGGAGAGAAACGTGACACCGACGCCCGAAAGTCCCGCAAGTTCAGCCTGCGTAATCCCCTGCCTCCTCCGCTCAAAACGAATCAGGGAAGCGAGCTCCCCGACGTTTGCCAACCGAGTCATAGCCACCTCAACTTATGCGTACACGTAAATATCCGCCAATTGAAGGCTAATATATGCGTTCGCATAAATCAACAGCAGATGCCGCAGAATTTATGCGAACGCATGCGTGACGCGAAGGGGATGCCCCTACGCGTCACCCCTCGATCTTGACGAGCGGGGCGAAGCCCTTGAGGAGCTTCTTGGTCTTGCCGGTGCGCGTGAACTTGACCTCGATCGTGTCTCCGGAGACGGAGAGCACCGTACCGGGGCCGAAGGTCTTGTGGGAGACCTTGTCGCCTGCCGAGAAGGACGTGGAGGGCGCGGGGCGCGCCGGCGCGGCGGCGCGGGGGGCCGAGAAGGACGACGCCTTGGGGGCCACGCCCGTGGAGCGCGTGCGCGAGCCGAAGACGTTGCCGCCGTAGACCGAGGAGCCGCGCCCGCTGCCGAAGGTGCCATGACGGTCCCCGCGCTTCTCCCAGCCCACGCCGGTGAAGCCCGAGGAGCCCACGCCCGTCCGCTCGATGTCGGCGGCGGGGATCTCGTTCAGGAAGCGGCTCGGCGGGTTGGCCTGCACGGAGCCGTACGTGCGGCGCGTGGCGGCGTGCGTGAGGTAGAGCTTCTTGCGGGCGCGCGTGATGGCCACGTAGGCCAGGCGCCGCTCCTCCTCCACGGCCGCGGGGTCGCCCTCGTAGGAGGTGTGCGGGAAGATGCCCTCCTCCATGCCGGCGACGAAGACCACGGGGAACTCCAGGCCCTTGGCCGAGTGAATGGTCATCATGGTGATGGCATGCGTCTGGCCGGCGAGGGAGTCGAGGTCGGAGCGCAGGGCCAGCCACTCTATCAGGGCCGGGAGCTTCTCGGAGGCGACGGGGGGCCTCGCTGCGGCCGCCCCGCCCGCCTCCGGCTCACGCTGCGCGAAGTCGCCCACGGCGGGCGGGGCGGCCGCAGCGAGGCCTTCGGATCCGGAGGACTCCCTGCCCGCGGGCTGGCCCTGCGCGCCGACCTCGACCGCGCCGGCAGCCGCCGCGCTGGCAGGAAGGTCTTGGTCGAGGGCGCCCGCGGCCCGCAGCTGGGCCAGGGACTCGAGCGTTTCCACCGTGTCGTGCGTCTCGTCGAACTCGGCGGCGACGCCCATGAACTCGCGGATGTTCTCTATGCGGCCGTCCGCCTCCACGGAGTGCTCCGCCTCGAGGGCGCGGATGAGGCCGGAGCGGTCCACGATCGCGTCAACCACGTCGGCGAGCTCGCCCGTGAAGTGGCGACCCGCCTCGATGACGCCCGTGAACTCCGCAAGCGCCGAGCGCACCTTCGCGCCCAGAAGGCCCGTCTCGGCGATCGCCAGCTCGCAGGCCGAGAAGAACGAGATGCCCTCGTCGGCGGCGAGCTCGCGAATCTTGTTGATGGAAGTGGTGCCGATGCCGCGCCGCGGCGTGTTGACCACGCGAAGCGCCGCCACGTCGTCGTCCGGGTTCACGACGAGCTTGAGGTAGGCCATGACGTCGCGGACCTCGGCGCGGTCGAAGAAGCGCGTGCCGCCCACGATCTTGTACGGTACGCCCGCGCGCAGGAACATGTCCTCGAGGATGCGCGACTGGGCATTGGTTCGGTAGAAGACGGCCATGTCGTCGTAGCTCGTGCCGCCGTCGTGGAGCTTCTCGATCTCGGAGCCGATCCAGCGGCCCTCGTCGCGCTCGTCGGAGGCCTGGAACACGCGGATCTTCTCGCCGTCCCCCGCGTCGGTGAAGAGGCGCTTGGGCTTGCGGCGGGAGTTGTTGGCCACCACGGCGTTGGCCGCCGCCAGGATGTGGCCCGTGGAGCGGTAGTTCTGCTCGAGGCGCACCACGTGGGCGTCCGGGTAGTCCTTCTCGAAGTCCAGGATGTTCTGGATGTCCGCGCCACGCCAGGAGTAGATGGACTGGTCGTCGTCGCCCACGACCATGAGGTTGCGATAGCGCGCGGCCAAAAGGTTGGTGATCGCGTACTGGACGTGGTTGGTGTCCTGGTACTCGTCCACGCTGATCTGGCGGAAGCGGTCCTGGTAGCGCTCCAGGACCTCCGGGCGCTTGGAGAGCAGCTCGAAGGTCTTGACCAGCAGGTCGTCGAAGTCCATCGCGTTGGCCTTGGCGAGGCGGTGGTCCAGCTCGCGGTACACGCGCGCGGCGGCGCGGTCCGCCGGGTTGGAGGAGCTCGCCATCTCGTCCGGCCCCACCATCGCGTTCTTGGCGGAGGAGATCTTGGCGCGGATTGAGTTCATCGGGAACTGCTTCTGGTCGATGTCCAGGTCCGCCATGATGGTCTTGACCAGGCGGCGCGAGTCGTCGTCATCGTAGATGGTGAAGTTGGGGCGATACCCGATGAGCTCCGGGTCCTCGCGCAGCATCCGCACGCACATGGCGTGGAAGGTGCAGACCCACATGCCGCGCGTGCCGTACGGGAGCAGGGCCTCCAGGCGCTCGCGCATCTCGGCGGCGGCCTTGTTGGTGAACGTGATGGCCAGGACCTGCCAGGGCCTCACGCCCTCGTCCGCGATCATGTGCGCGATGCGCACCGTGAGCACGCGCGTCTTGCCCGAGCCCGCGCCCGCGAGCACGAGCAGCGGGCCGCGCGTGCACTCAACCGCCTCGCGCTGGGCCGGGTTGAGGCCGTTGAGGTCGATGACGGGTGCCGAGGCCGGGGCGGGCATCGGCGAAAAGAGGGTCTGCTGGTTCTGGGTCATGAAGCCCCCACGTTCTTCTCGGTGACTGCGTGCCCTACGAGTGTAGCGGCATGACCGGACGGCAATTGCCGGGATCTGGCTACCCGACAAATGCCGACAAAGGCGTCAGGGCAGTTTGTCATGAAAAACATGACAAACTGCCCTGACGCCTTTGTCAGCATCCGCCAGGTCGGCTACTTGTGCTTCTTGACGCCGCCGAGGATGTCGTCCTTGTCGTAGGTGAGGCTGTAGGCGATCTCGAGGCCGCGCAGCAGCTCGCGGGCATCGTGCTCCCCCATCTTGCTCAGCGTGGCGGCAAGGCTCGATACACCATCGGAGCTGTGGTCGTGGGCGTGGCGGCGGCCCTCGTCGGTGCAGTAGACGAGCACGCGGCGCCGGTCCTCCTTGTCCTGCTCGCGGACCACGTAGCCCTTCTCCTCGAGCGAGTCGATGATGCGGGTCATGCGCGGCCGCGTGTACCCGAGCGTCTTGGCAAGCTCGGAGGGCGTCATCGCCTCGTCCTGGCGCGAGACGTACTCGAGCACCGGGTCCTCACCCATCGACATGCCGTATGCCGTCCCGATGGAGCCCTTGGCGACCCCCCGGGAGTACATGATGAGCTTCTTTGCAGCGTCCTCGTAGTCCATCTGCCTGCAGCGGGCCCCTTCATCGAAGCGCGGCGCTACGGCCACGCCAAACACATCCTCTGACTGATTAATAGTAGCAACTTTCCCCGCGCCCCGCATTCTATTCACCTCTTTCAAATAAGTGAGAAGATTGTCTCGGCGAGGCCGTCGTGGTCGTTGTCGAGCGCCGTCACCCGCGACGCTGCGTCGCGCACCTCGGCGGGCGCGTTTGCCATGGCCCAGCTCTCCCCCACCGCGCGCAGCATGTCGATGTCATTGCGGCCGTCGCCAAAGGCGTCCGCGTCCGCGGCGCTCACCCCCAGATGCCGGCAGACGGCCTCGACCCCCTCGGCCTTGCTCACGCGGCCGTCCATTACCTCGCAGAGGATGGGTGACGAGCGCACCACGGCGAGGTTGGGGAACGCCGCGCCCAGCTCGCGCTCCGCCCGCTCCACCGAGGCCGGCTCCCCCACGAGGAGGAACTTGTGGAGGCCCCGCTCCGAGAAGTGCTCCTCGAGCGTCCCCTCGACGGACTCCACGCCCACGATGCGCTCCTCGCGCGCCACGCGCGGGTCCGAGCGGTCCGACGTCACCCACGTGTGATAGCCATACGCCATACAGCAGACGTCCGGCAGGGCGCAGACCACGTAGTCACGCACCTCGAGCGCGCACCCGAGCGCGATGGGCCTGCTCAGGAGCTCCGCCCCGGCGGCATCGAGCACGTAGGCGCCCCCATAGCACACGACGGGCCCCACGTTGCCGAGCTCGCGGCGAATCTGGTCGAGCGCCTCGGGCATGCGCGCGGAGACGAGCACGAGCGGGATTCCGCGCGCCTCAAGCTCCCTCGCCGCCGCGGCCGTCCGAGGGCTCACGCGATGCGACGCGTCGAGCAGCGTCCCGTCAACGTCGCTGAACACGGCGGCGGGCAGGCTGCGCCCTCGCTCTTCTCGCCCGTCATCAGGCCTCTTCGTCATTGTGACCACCTTCCGTCCCCCGCACGCTCGCGCGCACGAACATGATTGGACCCTCGCAGCCGTCTGCGGGCCGAACCTCATAGGCGCCCACCGAGGCCGGAACGATGAAGGTCTCTGCATGGTGCACCCTCAGGGGCTCGAAGGCGCCCTCGGGACTCCTGACCAGCGCCTCCGCGCCCGCCACCAGGTTGAGCACGTTGAGCGTCTCCCGCGTGTCCAGAAGTGCCGAGCCGCCGGGCGCCACCGTGTAGCGCCGGCACAGGATGGGCTCTAGCTCATGCAGGCCCGTCACCTCCACGCGGTCGGCGCCGCTGGGCTCGTCGACGTCATGTGCGCGGTTGACGAGGTTCTTCTCCACCCACCCGGTCGTGCGGTCCCAGCGGATGACCTTGCCCCCATGAGCCAGGTGCACCGGGCGGGGACGCCCGTCAAGGCCGAGCCGGCCCCAGTCCCAGAGCTTGAAGGTGAAGAGGTACGGCGTGGCGCTGATCTCCAGCACCATCGTCCTCGCACCCGAGCAGTGGACCGTGCCCGCCGGGATGAGGAAGTGGTCGTGCGGCCGTGCCGGGATGCGGTTGACGTAGCGCTCAGCATCGAAGGGGGCTCCTCCGGCGTTGGCGTCCTCGAGCGCGGCCATCATCTCCCCCGGGTCCACCCCCTCGTGAAGGCCCAGGTAGACACACGCCCCCTCCTCCGCGTCCAGGATGTAGTAGCTCTCGTCCTGCGTGTAGGCCATGCCGAACTCCCGGCGGATGTAGTCCGTCGTGGGGTGGACCTGCAGGCTCAGGTTCTGCCCGCCCATGGTGTCGAGCAGGTCAAAGCGAATGGGGAACTCCGCCCCATAGCGCGCGTAGACGCCCTCGCCAAGAAGGGCGCGCGGGCG
The DNA here is from genome assembly GCF_052599055.1 of Thermophilibacter sp. ZX-H3. Lineage (NCBI taxonomy): Bacteria > Bacillati > Actinomycetota > Coriobacteriia > Coriobacteriales > Atopobiaceae > Thermophilibacter > Thermophilibacter sp. ZX-H3. The sequence goes on from NZ_JBQXES010000004.1 coordinate 12,114, forward strand.
CAGGAGCGTGAGGTCCATGGCGGGCAGGCGCACGACGCCGCCGTCCAGCTCGAAGGCGAGCGCGTTCTCCTCCGGCACGCCGTCGAAGGACCAGGCGTAGTTGGGCGCGTCCGCGGGCAGCCCAAAGTGCTCGCGCATCCACTGGCCGCCCCAGACGCCCGGGTCGAAGTAGGGCTCGGTCCTGAAGGGGCGGCTGGACGCCACGTCGAGGGCGGCTCGGAAGGCCTCCCCGTCCATGGCGCGCGGCAGGTCACGCTCATCGGTCCCCACCACATAGTCCGCCCGCTCGAGCAGGCGCGCCTTGTGCCGGTCCGCGAGGCGCCACTCCACGAAGTAGCCGCGCTTGACCTTGCGCAGCACGTCCTCATCCCCGTTGTCGCAGCCGTAGTTGGGCATGCCGGCTCGATAGCGCAGCTGAATCTCCCAGCGTGTCACGTCCAGGTAGACGAGCACGTCACCGGGGTGCACGAGCGCCGCCCCGAAGCCGCAGACGAGCACGAGGCCGCTCACGCCCTCGACGCACCAGCGCGCGGCGAGAAGGGCGCGGGCGTCCATGAACTCCTCGAGCTCGCCGAAGCACATGCGACCGAAGACCCGGTCGTCCGTCAGGAAGGGCACCATGCGGCGCGTGAGTTCGGCGGGCTCGGGAAAGAGCGTCCGCGTGTCCACCATCACGTCCGGGTGCAGGCGCGACATCTGCGAGATGACCTCGTCGTCCCGAACGCCGGGATAGGAGTCGCACACCAGGACGCAACGCCCGCCGTTCCGAGAGCGGACCCTCTCCACGCGCGCGGAGAGCTCGACGAGAAGGTCGTCGTAGCCCACGATCGCCCGGTGCCCGGGCACGCGGATGGTCGGATGCCTGTCGTATGCCATGATCTCCTCCTTGCCGTGGTGCCCTTCGGCCATGCTCGCGTCCGGGCGCCGCATGGGCCCCCAGGCGCGGGCCGGCCGCGGCGCGCGGGCATCAGTCCCGCGCGCCAGCCGGCAAGCCGGGGCGCCCCAGAAGGACGCCCCGACCTCGCTACTTCCTCTTGGACCTGCCGAGAAGGACGCCCGCGCCCGCGGTCACGGCACCGAGCGCCGCGATGCCGCCCACGGCGACCGTGGCGTCACCGGTGTCGGGGACCCTGCCGGAGCCGCCAGACGCCTGATGGGTGCCGCCCTTGTCCTCGGAGCCCGTGCCGCCAGGCCGCTGGCCCTCATCGCCGCCGGGCCGCTGGTCGCCGCCGGGCAGCTGGTCGTCGCCGGGCTGCTGGTCGTCGTCGCCGGGCTTCTGGTCGTCGCCGGGCTCCTCACCCGTGTCGGCCCGCTCCAGCGCCGCGAAGGCATCCCTGACGGACTGTGCCGCCGCTGCCATGTCCGCGGAGGTCGCGTTCTTGTCCGCCAGCAGAGCCCGGGCCTCCTCCAGCGCATTCTGGAGCGCCGCCCACGATTCTGCGGTGTAGTCGGAGGCGTCGAGCCCCTCGACCTTCTCGCTCACCTCGTCGATGGCGCCCTGAAGGTCCTGAGTGGGTCCCTCGGTTGCCGAGCCGCCCACGTAGAAGTTCTCGAAGGTGGTCTGGTCGGAGTCCCACATGCCGATGGCAACGTAGCCCTCGGTATCGGTGTAGTCGGGATCGCCTTCCTGGAGGGTGTAATCAAGGTACTGCTTACCGTTGATCTCGACCTTGATGGTCTTGCCCTCCACCGAGATCTTCACGTGGTAGTTGCCCTCGGGGTCAACCTCAACCGCGTGGTCGTCCTGGTAGAGCGTCTTGTCGCCCTTGAAATCGAACAGGCGAATCTTGCCCGCGCCGTCGAGCTGGATGGCATAGCAGCCCTGGTAGGCATCCTGCACCTGGCTGCCGAAGATGAGGTTCTCCAGGCCGGTCTTGTGGTGGACGTCAATCTCGTACGTCAGGCCGTCCACCGGGTACTTCTCGCTCGAGAACAGGAAGCTGTTAGCGCCCATGCCGTTCACGTGGAGCACCGAGCCGTCGACGTAGAATGCGCCCGTCGGTCGAGAAACGCCTGCGACGTTGGTCCGGAGCTCGCCCTCGTACACGCTCACCGTGATATCGCGGCTCACGTTCGGGTCGCTCTTGCTCGCCACGGTGATCGTGGCGGTACCGCGGGCGTTGCACGTCACGCGCAGCCCGCCCTCGGTCTGCTCGGCAGATGCGACGGAAGGATCGCTCGAGGTGATCGTCAGGTCCTGCGGAGCAGCGGCGGGAGACACCCACGCGCTGATGTCCGCCGTGGTGCCCGCGTAGCCCGTCACCGTGTCGCGAGAAAGACCGATGCTCTGGGCAGAGGAGCTCGGGTTGCCCGTCTGCTCGTCGCCCCAGATGGTCTCGAGCGGATACACCGTCGCATCGAGCGTGGCGGTGCCGTTCTCGCTGAACGCCTGCAGCCCGTCAGCAAGCGGCGACGGGAAGATCTGGTTGGCTCCGGCGGCAACGTAGTCGCCGGTGAACACCTCGATGCTCATGCGGTCCACATACACGTGCAGGGTCACGGATCCGTCCTCGTTGTGGTCGACGTTTGCCTGCGAACGCGGCTGGGCGAACGCATCGTTCAGGATGGAGCCGGACTCGCTGCGGTCGAGCGTGATGGTGTCCGTGGCAAAGTCGTAGGAAACGCGCGTCTTCTGACCTGCGCCCACACGCACGTCAAAGCCCACGGTAGGCTGCTCGCCCTTCCCGGGCGTGAACGTAGCCTCGATCTCGTAGGAGGTTCCGTTGAAATCGATCGGGGTCACCGCATCGTCTTCGCCGAGCTTCAGCCCGTCAACGGTCACCTTGCCGCTCTCGTCGCGCAGGTCATCGAGGCTGTCGACCGGATCCTGCGTGAGCCGGTACGCGTCGTCTGAGTCCTGGGTGAGGCCCAGCTTGACGGGAAGGTTGTAGGTACCGTTGAAGCGCCAGTTGCCGGTATTCTGAACGAGCTTGTTGTAGTCCCAGGTGTTCATCCAGTTCATGGCAACAAGCTCCGGACATTTAACGCTGCCCGACGTGCCGAAGTCGCTGCCCGCGTTGAAGTAGGTCATGGCGGCGTAGGCGTCGCGCCCGAAGTTCATCGTGTAGTCGGGCGTACCCTCGTCCTGCACGAAGGCGTACTGGCCGCCCTCGACGTTGGTGGAGACCACATTCTTGAACTCGCCGACCTTGTAGCTCGTACCGCCGCGGGAGAGAATCCACTTGACGGTGCCGTCCTCGGCCTTAACAGGGTAGAGATCGGGGCACTCGGTGTACACGTGGTTCTCGGTCCCCGGCTCGTTGAGATAGCTCTCGCCCTTCCAGTGAACGAGGTCGTCGGAGGAGTAGAAGCGCACGGGGCCGCCGGCCACGATAAGGAACCACTTGTTGTCGAAGCGGAAGACCTTGGGGTCGCGGAAGGCGCCGTCGGCGGGCGTGATGATGTCGTCGGTGCTGTAGTCGAGAAGAACGTCGTCGTACTTCTGGTAAGCGCCCATGGTCTGGGTACTCCGGTCGTAGGTGGCATAGGCGAGCGTCAGGCGCTGCTTGCCGTCCTGCCCCGCCCGTCCGTTGGCCGTGACGATGAAGACCATGCCCTCCTCGCCCTCGGCAAAGATCTCAGGCGCCGTGGAGTGGTCGGCGTACACGCCGCAGCCGGAGAACTGCGCGCCGTACTCGTCCGGGTAGAGGGCGATCGGCTGCTCCTCCCAGTGCACGAGGTCGGTGCTCGTAGCGTAACCCCAGTGCATGGGACCCCAGTCGGTGTCGGTATAGGCCTGGTAGTAGAAGTGGTACACGCCGTCGGAGGTCCTCACAAGGCCGCACGGGTCATTGCCCCAGCCGTTCTTGACGCTGTAGTGGAACTGGTCGCGCTGGTCCTCGTAGTAATACGTGTCGTCCGGCCCCTCGCAGAAGACGCGCAGCTGGTAGACGGCAACGGCGCCCGTCTCGGAATCCTCGACGGTGAGGGTGTACTGGTTGAGGCCCTCGTTGCGCGCATCGGTCCCGCGGTCGGTCACGGGAACACTCACGATCCCGCCCTCAGGCTCGTAAACGTTTCCCGCCTCGTCGGCCACGCTCACGCGCGCATCCGCGTTGGTCGTCTCATACGCGATGTTCACGCTATCGGCCGAGTTCCGCACGTATCCCACGTACACGTAAGCCGTGTCCTGGAACGCAAAGGGCATGTCAACCGCATCGCCCGTGATGTTGAGGCTCGTGAGCTGCGGGGTGTTGCCCTCGGTGAGCGGCGTGGCCGTCACGTTCTGATAGGTTACGGCAGCGTTGAACGAGAGCAGGCCGCAGTACCCCTCGCGCAGGGCGGTGTTCTGCCCATAATGCGCGTAGACCTCTTCGTTGTTGGCCTCGGTGCCCAGGGTGTAGTCCGCCGTGCTCGCCGTCTTGGTAACGGCGTTGCCCTCGGCGTCCTCGTAGGACACCGAGAAGACCATGTGCTTGCCGATGGTCGTGACGCTCAGGTGGAAGGCGTCAGAGACGCTCGCGCCAAGCTGGATGGGGGACAGCATGTCGTATGCGATGCGCCCCTCGTTGGCGGTCTGCTCGAACTTGAACAGGCGGCACTCGCCCGTCTTGGGGTTGATGTTGGCCACGTAGGACTGCATGGCACCGAGGTCGCCCTCGTCGCTGTGAAGCACGAGCGACGCGGCGCCGTCCACGTCGGCGCTCTCGAAGGACACGTCCGCTGAGTAGACCATGTCACCAAGGGATGCCGCCTCGTCCTGCCAGCGAACCATGTAGTCGCCACCCGAGGATGCGACCCACAGCCCATCCGCCGTCTCGACCGTCTGGCCGTTGCCGAACATCGTGTAGTCACCCGAGAGACTGGTCTCAAAGCCGTCTCCCTCCTCGGGGACATCCGGGTCGGGCAGCTCGAGCCCGGCGTCCTCGCTGATGGTCACGTTGGAGAACGTCGCCGCGGAATTGAAGGTGAGAAGCCCCACGCAGCCTCCCTGCCAGCCCTGGATGGTGGCCGATCCGCTGACCTCGTGGCCCGCGGCATCGGATGCCGTCACCCTGCAGAGGCCCGTCTCGTCAATCTGGACCCTCAGGTGGACCGTGCCCGTCGTGTCAAGACCCGCGGAATCAACCTGATTCTGTGGGAACGTTATCAGGTCCATGCTATCATTCACGCGGAAGAGGCGTACGCGCTGGTCGGCGCTCTCGTTGTTGAAGTTGAAGCCGTACCACGTGCCGCTTCCCGGCTCCGCCGCGTTTGTCGCCCCCACGACGAGCGCGGCGGATATGCCGTCGGTCACCTGCACGTCGGCCTGGTAGTCCAGGCTTTGGTAGGCCTTTCCGCCCTCGAGCATGGCAAAGTGGTCGCCGTCGCGACGCGAGACGTCCACCGTCCCGTCCTCGCAGGTGACCGTGCCCCCGCTTGCGCTCACGAACTGCGTGAGCGTCGTCAAGTCGGACGCCCCGGCATCCTGCCGCGCAACGACGGGAGCCGGCGACTCCGCCGCAAGGGCGATCGCCGGTGCGCCGGCGCCTAGGGCACAGACCGTCCCCAGAATCACCGCCAACCGTGCGGGCCGCATTGCTGAATCCATGTCAAGCATCTCCTTTCCAGTGTTTCGCCAAATTAGTGGGCCAGGCAGCAACCGCCGTGGTTACCTGGCCTTTCCGCCGTTCTTCTCGCCTTTCGCGTTCTTCTCGCCGCCCTTGCTCCTCCCGTGCTCGCGCGCCCACTCGTCGAGGTCCACGCCGGCAGCCGCAAGGATGTTCCTCACGTTCTTCTTGGCGTTGGTCGTCCCCACCTTGAGGACCACCGAGACGAGCGCCCCCACGACGAGAAGGGCAACGCCCAGCACGCCGAAGCCCGTCCCTCCTCCGCCATAGAAGCCCCAGTAGCCGACGATGAAGCCGGCGGCGACGAGCGAGTAGCCGATGCGCAGCCACACGTTCAGGCGCTGGATGGCGTCGGTCTGGAGCCTGGCCTCGCGGATGAGGTCGTCGCGGGTCCAGTTGGAGGTGTCGAGTGCCATGAGGGTTCCTCATCTCTAGAGACGCGCCCGGGCCGCAGGGGAGATTCCGCGGCCCGGGCTTTGAAGGAGGGTATCGAGCTTGCGTGCGGTCGCGCGGGCCTTACGCGGCCGTGGCAATCGTGGCGGCGCCGAAGAAGCCGACGCAGGCGCCGACGAAGGCGATGGCAAGCAGGATCAGCATCGTGATGATGGGGCTGACCTTCTTCTTGGCCATGAGCCACCAGCAGAACACGGTGAAGATCAGGGGCAGCAGCTTGGGATAGATGCCGTCGAACGTGCCCTGGAGCGTGCCGCCGCCGGGGAGCTGGAGCGCCGTGGAGATGGAGACCCACGTGGCCGCAACGGCGCCGATGACCATGGTGCCCACGAGGACGATGGCCTCGCGCAGGGCCGTCGCGTCGGGGCCGACGAGGGCCTCGACCGCGTCGCCGCCGAGCTTGTAGCCGCGGAAGTACGCGAAGCGCATGCCGAAGTAGGCGAGCAGGTTCCAGACCACGATGTAGAAGATCGGGCCGAGCGGGTTGCCGCCCTCGGCGAGGCCCATGGCGATGCCGAGCAGGATCGGGATGAGCGTGCCGACGATGAGGGAGTCGCCGATGCCGGCGAGCGGGCCCATGAGGCCGGCGCGGATGCCGTTGATGGTGTCGTCGTCGATGGGCTGGCCGTTGGCGCGGGCCTCCTCGAGGCCGACGGTCACGCCGACGATCATGGAGCCGATCTGGGGCTCGGTGTTGAAGAACGCGGAGTAGGTCTGGAGGGCCTGGGTCTGGTCGTCCTTGTTGTCGTAGAGATCCTCCACGATCGGCAGCATGGAGACCAGGTAGCCGAAGGTCTGCATGTGCTCCTGCGAGAAGCAGGTGAGGTTGCCGTAGTACCAGTTGTGGAAGGACTTGGTGAGGGCCTTCTTGGAGACCTTGCGGCCCTGGGCCGCGGTGGTGTTGTCAGCCATTAGATATCCTCCTCATCCTCGTCGTCGACGGAAGCGGTGATGGCGCCCGCGGTGCCCACCTTGTCGAGCCTGGACTCGATCTTGGAGAGCTCGAACTTGATGAGCGCGAAGAAGCAGGCGATGGCGGAGCAGGCGATGAGGTTGGCGCCCATGACCGCCGCGAGCGTGAAGCCGAAGAAGAACGGCAGGAAGTCAGTGGCCTTGGTGATGACCTGCTTGAGCAGGATGGCGATACCGACGCAGGGAAGCAGCGAGCCCACGGCGAAGAGGGTCTTCATGGGGATGCCGTCCATGGGGAGGCTGTTGAGCAGCGTGGTCACCATGTCGCCGCCGAAGTAGACGATCACGAAGGTGGGGATGAACGAGCAGATGATGTGGGAGATCCAGGGCAGGACCATGTCCACGAGATAGAGCTTGTGGGTGTCGCCCTTCTCGAGCCACTTCCAGCCCATGGCCTGCCAGGCGAGGTTGACCGTCGCGGTGCCGTAGAAGAGGATGGCGCCGAGGGTGCCGCAGGTGGCGCCGAGGGTCGTGGCGAGGGCCGCCGCGTCGGCACCGGAGGGGTCGGCGGCGAGCGCCGGGTTGCCCTTGATGGCGATCATGGCCAGCGGGATGCCGATGTAGCAGGCCGCGCGGACGTCAGCGGAGACGGTGCCGCCCGGGGTGACGAGGGCGATGTAGACGACCTGAATGGCCATGCCCACGATGATGCCGAGCGTGATGTCGCCCAGGATGATGCCGACCACCAGGCCGGCCACGAGCGGACGTCCGAGCGTGTAGTTGCCGATGGACGTGCCGCCGAGGCCGGGCATCGATGCCAGGCAGGCGAACAGTCCCAGCAGAGCCGCCTGGAACACGTTGATTTCCATATGAACCACCTTTCCCGTGCTATGCCCCTCTCGGGGCGATTGCTATTCTCGCGGCGGACCCCCGGACGGCCCGCCACGCAGTGCAACGAGCTAGAAGCCGAACTGCCCGCGGAACTTGTCCCAGGTGCCGATGCCCTTGTCGGGGATCAGGCGGAAGTCGACGGTGTAGCCTGCCTTGGAGATGCTCTCGAAGGCCTGCGCCTCCTCCTGCGTGATGGACTGGTTGTTGCCCAGCTTGGTGGTGCCGGGGCGATCGTTGCAGGGTCCCACGATGACGGTCTTGACGTCTCCCGGCACAAATCCGAAGTTCACGAGGATCTCGGCCATGTCGAGCGGGTTCTTGGTGATGAGGAAGTAGCGCGTCTTGCTGTCGAGGACGGTCTGGGCCTTCTCCTTGAAGTGCTCCATCGTCCAGACGAAGGTCTTCTTGTCGGGCGCGGCGCTCTTGTAGGCGCTCTTGAGCACCGGGTTGGACGCCGCGGCGTCGTTGACGGCGATGATGCCGTCGCAGGGGTACTCAACCGCCCAGCGCGTGACGGTCTGACCGTGGATCATGCGGTCGTCGATGCGAACGAACGAAACTGCCATGTTCTTCTCCTTCTCTCAGGCGACGGATGGCCCGCCGCGCTTCTCGCTAGAGTTCCTCGTCCTCGTCATCCCCGCCGAGGTCGAGCTCGACCTCGCGCATGGCCGCCAGGCCCTCGGAGAGCGCGGAGGCGCAAAGGTCGGTCGGGTCATCGGACTGGAGGTCAAAGGCCGCGGTGAGCGCCATCGGCAGGCTCACGCCGCCGAAGGCGCGCGTGTGGGCGAGAAGCCCGCGGCCGGCGAGCACGTTGAGGGCATTGGTGAGGGGGGACCCGCCGATGATGTCGCCCATGACGATGACCTCGTCGCCCTCGCCGATCGGCGCAACGACCTTCTCCAGCTCGGCGACGTACTCGTCTGCGCCCTCGCCGTCGCGCAGGCTGCAGCTCAGGATGTCCTCGCGCTTGCCCACCAGCATGTCGAGCACGCTGTGCAGCCCCGGCGCGAACGTCCCGTGGCTTACCAGAAGCAGATACCTCATAGCAGCTCCCTCTCTCCTCGATTTGACGTCCTAGGCGTCCTGCCTACGCCCTTTCGACGATTTTGATTGTCGTTATTAACTATTAAGGGGGCAATCAGATAGTTGTCAGCGGTAACTATCCGTCGGTTAACGGTAGCAACTATTCCTGAACGCAACTATTCCAGGGCGAAACTTCTTTGTCTCAGGGTGCGACGGGCGCCGCCGCCCCCGTCAGGCCACATCGCTTACACTATCTCGGGCATTTTCGAAAGAAGGAGCGTCACCCCATGTCACAGGTCTTGGAACTCGTACGCCGCGACCCGGTGCTCGCGGCGGCGGCCGTGCTCGCCGTCGCGTCCTGCGCGCTCGTGCCGCCCGATGCCGGCTACCTCGAGTACGTGGACTTCCGGACCCTCGGCCTGCTCTTCTGCCTCATGACCACGATGGCCGGCCTCTCCCGGGCCGGGGTCTTCCAGGCGGCGGGGCGGGCGCTCGTGGCGCGGCTGAGCTCGGGCACCGGCGTCGTGATGGGGCTCGTCCTTCTCCCCTTCCTCGCGAGCATGCTCGTCACCAACGACGTCTCCCTCATCGCCTTCGTGCCGTTTGGCCTGCTCGTCCTGCGCATGCTCGGGATTGCCGACGCCTCAGTCTTCACCGTGGTCATGATGACCATCGCGGCGAACCTCGGCAGCATGCTCACGCCGATCGGCAACCCGCAGAACCTCTACCTCTACTCCGCCTCCGGGATGGGCGTCGGCGAGTTCGTGGGCCTCATGCTCCCCTACGCGCTGCTCTCCGCCGTGCTGCTCGTCGCCTGCGTCCTCGCCTACGGCGCATATCGCCACGGCCTGCCCGTCAGGGGCGGCGACCACGCCCTCCCTGCGGCGCGGGAGCTCGCGGCGGGTCGCGTGCGCAGGCGCTCCGTCGCCCCGTGGGCGGCGCTCTTCGCGCTGAGCCTGCTCGCCGTCGCGCGCGTGCTCCCCGTGCCGGCGCTTCTCGCCATCGTGGTGGCCGTGACGCTGGTCGCCGACCGGGATGCCCTGCGCGAGGTCGACTACGGGCTGCTTCTCACCTTTGTTGCGTTCTTCGTCTTCGTGGGCAACGTCGGGCGCGTGGGCGCGGTGGACAGCCTGCTCTCGTCGCTCGTCTCCGGAAACGAGCTGATCGCCTCCGTCGCGGCGAGCCAGGTGGTCTCCAACGTCCCGGCGGCGCTCCTGCTCTCCGGCTTCAGCTCCGCCTGGCCCGCCCTCATCGTGGGCACCAACATCGGCGGCCTGGGCACGCTCATCGCGTCGATGGCGAGCCTCATCTCCTACAAGCAGGTCATCGCCGAGGGGGCGGGCACCGCGGGCGCGTACCTGCTGCGGTTCACGATCATGAACGTGGCGTTCCTCGCAGCGCTCGTGGGGCTGGCGCTCCTTCTCGGCTAAGCGCCCCGGCAATGGGGCCGGATATCCCATCGGCAGGACGCCCTATTGGAGTTTGCACGAGCAAACGTGGCGAGAAAACCGGACTCTGAGGCAGCCAGTTCTGAGTTTCAGCAGGTCAGAGGGTACTCGAGTCCCACGACCCCCACGACTCAACCCGAGTTTGCACGAGCAAACGCGGCAGAGTCGCCCGCGGGGCCGCCGACGCAGCTACATCCAGCGCCCGAGGAACCCGAGTACGCAGCCCCAGTAGCGCTCCGGGTCGGCAAAGACCGCACAGCAGTGACCCGCTCCGGGGAAGAGCTCCAGCTGGTGGCCGTCGCCCGACGCGGCGAGCTCGCGGGCCATGTACGCGGGCACCACGCGGTCGGCCTCGCCGTGGATTATCAGGACCGGCACCCTCGTGCGGGCCAGGGCGTCCATCGGTCGCGCGAGCTGAAGATCATAGCCGCCACGCGCCCTCATGAGCCGACGCCGCGCCACGTCAACGAGCGGGTGAGCCGCGGCAGGCGGCGTGCCGAGCGAGCCCGTCTCCACGACGTTTTCCGCCGTGCGCCAGAAGTCCGTGTAGCCGGAGTCCGCCACGCAGGCGCGGACCTGGGGCGGCAGGTCCTTCTCGCCGCAGGCCATGAGGCACGAGGCGGCACCCATCGAGATGCCGGCGAGCGCCACGCGCGCGCCCTCCCCCGCCCGGGCCACCACCCAGCGGCACCACGCCATGAGGTCGCGGCGGTCGAGCCAGCCGGCGCCCACCCAGTCGCCGCCGGACTCCCCATGCGCGCGCAGGTCCACGAAGAGCAGGTTGAAGCCCGCCTCCGCATAGCGGCGCGCATAGGTGAGCCCGGTGCGCCAGTTGTCGTGGTAGCCGTGGACGAAGAGCAGCCACCGCGCGGAGCCAGGGTGGCACGCGAGCGCATGTCCCACGAGGCGCGTGCCGTCGTCCGAGGCGGCCTCCACGCGCTCGAAGCCCTGCGGCTGCGCCTGGAGCCAGCGCCACGTGCGGTTGGCCTCCTCGGCGCGGTCCCATTCGAGCACCTCGCCCTCGTGGGCGCTCACGCCGGGGGACATCTCACGCACGCGCGCGTCTCCCCCGCCGCCCAGGTATGGGCCCAGCTCCTCGTGGCCCGCATCGGGCTGATGGCCCAGGACGGCCGGCAGCAGCCTCGACACGAGCACCGAGGCGGCAAGGCCGCGCACCACGGACAGGCCCCGACATCCCGCCATTGCGTCACCCTCCCGTCGCTTTTCACGAGTCGCCGCACGGCCCCTGCAGGCGACTGCATCCCAACTCATAGAATCGCAAGGTCGCATAACCTGACAAATTTGCGAGAAAACCGGCAAAAATGTCGGGTTATGCGGCATCAGGATTCCGCCTACGCGCCCCTCATCCCCTACAACGCGGCCAGCAGGGCCTCGCAGCCCTCCAGGACGTCCCGATACGTGGCGTCAAAGTCCCCAGTGTACCAGGGGTCGGCCACGTCGCCGGGCCGTGAGGTCCAGTCGAGCAGGCGGCTCACCTTGCCGTCCGGGTCCCCGCCGAGAATGCGCGAGAGCCCCCGGGCGTTCTCCGCATCCATATAGACGATGTGGTCCCAGTCGGGGTACTCGTCGCGGGTCACGCGCCGGGCGCGGTGGCGACCTACGGGCACGCCCTCCGCGCGCAGCTTGGCCACCGTGCCGTGGTGCGGCGGGTTCCCCAGCTCCTCCGAGCTCGTCGCGGCGGAGTCAACGAGAAACTCGTCCCCTCGCCCGGCGAGCCTGACGAGCTCCTCCATCACGAACTGCGCCATCGTCGAGCGGCAGATGTTGCCGTGGCAGACGAAGAGTATGCGGGTCATGGCTCCTCCTGCCCCGTCACTTGAAGTGCTTGCCGCTCTTTGCCGAGGGCGGCTTCAGGCGCTGGCCGCCCGGGCCGGGAGCGATGGTGCGCCGCTCGCCCACCGCGATGGTGAACTGGTCGCGCCGGCGGCGCCTCCTGCCCGCCGCGGCCGAGACAAGCCCGATCACCACGAAGACCGCCACGACGACGCCCGCCACGATGCCCATGTGGACGGGGTCGGAGCTGACCCACCAGATGGCGTAGTCCACGAGCGAGAGCTCCATCGCGCTCTCCGCGGAGACGCGAACCGTCCCGAGCGTGCGACCGTCGAGCGAGATGGCGGCCTCCCCGAGCGAGTCCCCCTTCTCGATGGGGGCCTGGAACGCCCCCTCCCACGAGGGCTCGACGGTGAGGTCGGCGATCGTCGTCCCGCGCGGGAACGTGGTGACGATCGCGTCGTCAGAGCGCGCGCCCACCTCGTCGCCGTCGGAGGAGAGCGTCACCTCCGCGGAGGCGACCACGTCCCCCGCGGACACGACCTCGCCCGTCTCCCACGCGCCGAAGCCCCACTCGAGCAGGGAGCGCATGTCGTAGTAGTTGGGGGTCACGCCGTCGGCGTCCTCCTCGTCCGACCCGCCGAGGACGACGGCGGCCAGACGCATGCCGTCCTTCTCGGCGGCCACGATGAGGCACTTGCCGGCGTCATACGTGAAGCCCGTCTTGCCCGCCACGACGACGTCGCCCATGTAGACGGGGCTCTCGGGGTCGAGCAGCAGGTCCGTGGTCGTGATCGTGCGCGTCGGGTTCTCCCCCGTCGCGGGCATCTCCCAGGTGGTGCTCCCCGCGATCTCCTGGAACGCGGGGTAGGCCATCACGGCCTCGAAGATGGTCACGAGGTCGCGCGCGGTGGTGTAGTGGTTGTCCTCGGCCAGGCCGCACGGGTCCGAGAAGTGCGTCGAGGTGCAGCCGAGCGACGTCGCCTTCTCGTTCATCATCCCCACGAAGGTCTGCCAGTCGCCGCCCACCGCGCGGGCGAGCACGTACGCGGCGTCGTTGCCGGACGGCAGGAGGAGCCCCGCGAGAAGGTCTCGCACCGTGAGGACGTCCCCCGCCTTGAGCCCCGCCGTCGTGCTCTCGGCGGTCACGTGCTCGAAGTCGCCCTCCTCGACGGTCACCACGTCGTCGAGGCTCGCGTTCTCGAGCACCACGAGGGCCGTGAGGATCTTGGTGATCGACGCCGGGGTGCGCTGCTCGTCGGCCCCCTGCTCAAAGAGCACGTAGCCGGTGTCGCGGTCCACGAGCAGCGCCACCGGGGACGAGAGCGCGGGCGGCTCGTCGGCCGAGTAGGCCGGGGCCTCGGCGGCGGGCGTGTCGGTGGCCGGGGCCTCGGCGGCCGGGGCCTCCTCGACCACGGCGACGGGCTCGGCGTCGTCCTGCGCCCGCGCGACGCGGGGCACGCCGGCGGCGGCCAGCGCGAGCGCCAGCGCCAGCGCCGAGGCGAGCGTCCTTCTCGCCATGCGACTCCCCCTCACGCCGCCTCCTATCCCACGAGCGCGAACCATGCGATCACGGCCGCGCCGAGCACGATGCGATACCAGCCGAAGGGCTTGAAGTCGTGCCGGCGCACGAAGCCCATGAGGAAGCGGATGACCGCGATGGAGACCACGAAGGCCACGGCGCAGCCCACGCCGAGGACCGCCGCCTCGGTGCCGGAGAACATGTTGCCGGCGAGGAAGTACTTCACGAGGCGCAGCGCGCTCGCGCCGAACATCACGGGGATGGCGAGGAAGAACGTGAACTCCGCCACCGCGGTGCGCGAGCAGCCGAGCAGGAGGCCTCCGATGATCGTGGAGCCGGAGCGCGAGGTGCCGGGCACGATCGAGAGCACCTGGAAGAGGCCGATGCCGATGGCGGTCTTCCAGTCGATGTCGTCGACGGTCTGGATGCGCGCCTCGGCGTCCGCGAGGGCCGGCGCGCCGGCGCCCTCGGGCAGCTCGGGCGCGGCGAAGTGCCTTCCTCCGCGCGGGCCCTGCGCGGCGAGCTCGGAGGCGCGGCGCTCGCGCACGGTCTCGATCACGATGAACGTGATGCCGTACACGATGAGCGCGGCCGCGATCACGAACGGGCTCCCCAGGTTGGCCTCCATCCAGTCGTCGATGGGGATGCCGATGACGGCGGCCGGCACGCACGCCACGACCGTCTTGGCCCAGAGCGTCCAGGTGGCGCGACGCTCGAAGACGTCCTTCTTCCGGGAGAACGGGTTCAGCTTCCCGAAGAAGACCACGCAGACGGCAAGGATGGCGCCGAGCTGGATGACCACGAGGAACATGTTCCAGAAGTCCTCGGAGACGTCCAGCGTGAGGAACTGGTTGAGCAGCAGCATGTGACCGGTCGAGGAGATGGGCAGCCACTCGGTCACGCCCTCCACGAAGCCGAAGACCGCCGCCTTGACGAGCTCGATAAGATCCACGGTTTAACCTTCCCACTCGATTTGGACCGGACCTATTTTCGCCCGAGGGCGCCCGGAGGGGCGGGGCAACGCGGCCGCCACCGAAAAACTACGCCGTTTGGCGAGAAGAACCTCACGCCTGCGGAACAACGGGCATAAGAGAGGCAACCCGCAGCACAGAGCCCGCGGAAGAGGAAAGGAGCCACCATGGCCGACACCGCAGCCCAAACCTATGAAGACCTCGGCTACGACAGGATCTTCGTCTCCCTGGACGGCTCCGACCAGCAGGACAAGGTGCTCGACCGCGCCATCCTGCTCGCGGCGAACGACAACGCGGAGCTCTACATCGGCCACGTCATCGACTCGACGGCGCTCGAGGCCGCTGGCACCTTCCCGGTGGACGTCGTGCCCTCGCTCGAGAAGGCGTTCCGCGAGTCCATCGACGCCAAGGTGCGCGCCGCCGAGGCCAACCCGAGCATCAAGAAGGTCGAGGTCATCGTCCGCGCCGGCAGGATCCGCGAGACCATCAAGGACGAGATGCTCGACGTCATCAACCCCGACCTCGTGATCTGCGGGGCGCGCGGCCTCTCCTCGATCAAGTACGCGATCCTCGGCTCCATCTCCACCTTCCTCACGCGCAACACCGAGTGCGACACCCTCGTCATCAAGTAGTCACGCCGCCGCGTCCGCACCCCCCCGGGCGCGGCGCGCCCACGAGCCTCCCTCGCCCCGCAGGCCCCCGACCTGCGGGGCGAGCCATGTCACGGGGTGCCGCGCGCCGGCCCAAACCCTCAACCAAGTGATGAAGGTTCGGTGATACGCGGCGCCAGACCGTAAAATAAGAACGTTGTGATCGTGAAGCCCGCCGCGCGGGACCCTACTGAGGGGGTTTCTGCCCTTGTCGTCCGAGACACGCACCCGACAGCACGTCCGCACCGCCCTCGTCGCCGGCGCGCTGAGCGCCGCCCTCGCCATCCCGCTCGCCGCCTGGCCCGCCGTGGCCCGCGCCGACGCGACCAGCGAGCTCCAGAGCGTCCAGCAGCAGATCCAGGAGGGCAACCAGGCCTACGACGAGGCCACGGCGCGCGTCGAGGAGCTCCGGGCCCAGATCGGCGAGAACGAGGCCCGCGTCGCGGAGCTCGAGGCCGAGCTGCCCGCGCAGCAGGAGCGCGCGGAGGACTCCCTGCGCGCCCTCTACAAGATGCAGCAGGGCTCCGGCAGCCTGATCGACCTGCTGCTCTCCGCGGACGACTTCTACCAGCTGCTCTCCACCATCCAGTACCTCGACGTCATCCAGTCCAACAACAACGACGCCATAGAGGAGCTCCAGGCCTCCATGAAGGAGCTCGACCAGGCGCGCTTCTCGCTCAACTCCCAGATGGAGGAGGCCGAGCAGGAGCAGCAGCGCGCCGAGGAGGCGCTCGAGCAGGCCAACGCCGCCCGCGCCGAGCTCGAGGCTGAGATCGCCGCACAGGCCGCCGCCGAGGAGGCCCAGCGCCGCGCCGCGATCGAGGCCGCGCAGCGCGCCGCCGCGGAGGCCGCCGCGCAGGCCGCGGCAGCCGCCGATGCCGAGGGCGAGCAGGACGTGACCTTCACCACCGAGTCCGGCACCCAGGCGCCCGTCGAGGTGCCCTCCTCCCCCGACGCGGGCAACGTCGACTGGAGCAGCGACAAGGCCGCCTTCGTCGCCGAGTGGTCCGCCCGCATCGACGCCTACCTCGCGGGCTCCCCGCTCGCCGGGCAGGGCACGACCTTCGCCGAGGCCGCCTGGGAGTACGGCGTCGACCCGCGCTTCTCGCCCGCCATCTCGATGATCGAGAGCACCCAGGGCCGCTACTGCTTCCTCCCCCACAACGCCTGGGGCTGGGGCAGCTCGAGCTGGAACAGCTGGGAGGAGGCCATCTGGGACCACGTGGCCGGCCTCGCCGCGGGCTACGGCGGCCAGCTCACCTATGCCGGAGCGCAGAAGTACTGCCCGCCCAACGCCGACTACTGGTACGCGGGCGTCCTCGCCAACATGGAGCGGATCTAGCGACCCGCCCGTTCTTCTCGCCATACGCGGAACGGCTCAGCATGCCCCCGCGCACGGAACCCGCCCCTCGGGCCTCGAATCCGTGCGCGGGGGCATGCTCGTCAACATGAACGAGGCGCGGGTGCCCGCTAGGCCGTGAGGTACACCATCGCGATGATAAGGCCGAAGCCCACGATCTCCGCGGGCGAGAAGGACGTGCCCAGCCACGCGACCGTGGCCACCGTCGCCGTGACCGGCTCGATGGTCCCGAGCAGGCTCGCGCGCATGGAGCCGGCGTCGTGCACCCCCTGCAGGTAGAGGGCATACGCCCCGAAGGTTCCCACCACGACGCAGCCCACGAGCACCGCCACCGCAAGCGCGTCGAGCTCTGGCATGTGCTCCCAGGGCCGATAGGCCGCGGAGAGGATGAGCCCCGAGGCGAGAAACGCGAGCCCGTTGACCGTGAAGTTCCCCCACCGCGCCATCGGGCGCGCCGGCAGGATGGAGAGGCACGCCGCCGCCCCCGCGCAGGCGAGCCCCCAGAAGAGCCCCTCGGGCGGCAGGCTCAGCGACCCGGGGTTGCCGCCCGTCGCCACGAGGTAGGTCCCCACCAGGGCAAGGACCACCCCGAGCGCCTCGCGGCGGCGGGGCCGGCGGCGCGTGCTCACGCACACGAACGCGAGCACGAGCACCATGCCCAGGCTCTGCATGATCGTGGCGGTGGCGGAGTTGGTCCAGTCGATGGCCTCGAGGTAGGCCACCTGCGAGAAGAGGATGGCCCCCAGGCTCACGCCCAGGATGGCGGCGAGGTCGCGCGGGTGGCGCCACACGCCCGCGAGCTGCTCCCGCCCGCGGGAAGTGGCGGCCGCGGCCGCGAGGAAGAGCCAGCATGCGGAGAGCTC
The DNA here is from genome assembly GCF_052599055.1 of Thermophilibacter sp. ZX-H3. Taxonomy (NCBI): domain Bacteria; kingdom Bacillati; phylum Actinomycetota; class Coriobacteriia; order Coriobacteriales; family Atopobiaceae; genus Thermophilibacter; species Thermophilibacter sp. ZX-H3. The sequence continues at coordinate 29,550 of NZ_JBQXES010000004.1, forward strand.
GCGCACGCAGACGAGCCAGAGCGGGTCGATGGCGTAGGCGTCCATGAGCCACTTGGAGACGGTGCCGTTGAGGCCCCAGAAGGTCCCTCCCACGAGCGTCGCCACGATGCCGCGGCGCACGCGACGGCGGCGCTCGAGGTCTCTCTCAGACAGCTGGTTCTTCTCGGCCACGTGCCCTCCCCTGCTCGTTACGGCCCGCGATAGCCTACCATCTTCCGGGCCTTTCCCGCCCATCAAATCTCTCCGCGGATTTCTGGCACTTTCAAGGGTCTCAGAGGGCCCCAAAGTGCCAGAAATCCGCGGAGAGATTTGATGCGTTCCGCTGGCGTCAGGTTTGTTTGGCGCGCCGCCATGCCACTGGCGTCAGGTTTGTTTGGCGCGCCGATAGCGGCGTGCCAAACAAACCTGACGCCAGTGGCATGGCGGCGCGCCAAACAAACCTGACGCAAGCGGAACGGCCTCCTGCGCTATGCTCAGCTGAGAGAAAACGACAAGGGAGGAACCATGAGCGAGAAGGACTTTCTCGCGGCGGACCCCGCGCTCGCCGTCGGCACGCGTCACGCGGGGTTCACCGTCACCGGCGTCGAGCGCCTGCCCGAGATCTCCGGCCACGCCTACCTCATGCGCCACGACGCCACCGGCGCGCGGGTGCTCTGGCTTGCCTGCGCGGACGTGAACCGCGCCTTTGCCATCGGCTTCAGGACGCCCCCGGCCGACGACACGGGCGTCTTCCACATCATCGAGCACTCGGTGCTCTGCGGGTCGGACCGCTACCCGGTCAAGGAGCCCTTCGTCAACCTGCTCAAGACGAGCATGCAGACCTTCCTCAACGCCATGACCTTCCCCGACAAGACGGTCTACCCCGTGGCCTCCACCAACGTGGCCGACCTCGAGAACCTCATGGGCGTCTACCTGGACGCGGTGCTGCACCCGGCCATCTACCGGCGCCCGCGGATCTTCGAGCAGGAGGGCTGGCACCTCGAGGTGGCTGACGACGGCTCGCTCAGCTACAACGGCGTGGTGTTCAACGAGATGAAGGGCGCGCTCTCCGACCCTGACGATACCCTCTACCAGGCCGTCGGCCGCGCGCTCTTCCCCGACACCTGCTACGGGCACGAGTCCGGCGGCAACCCGCGCGCCATCCCGTCGCTCACCTACGAGGCCTTCCTCGACGCTCACGCGCGCCACTACTCCCTGCCCAACAGCTACACGGTGCTCTACGGCGACCTCGACATCGACCGCGAGCTCGCCTTCATCGACGAGCGCTTCCGCGGGGCCGCGCGGCGCGGGGCCGGCGCGCCCAACCCGCTCGAGCTCCAGGCGCCGGTGCGCGCCGAGCGCACGACCCTCGAGATGGCGACCGCCCCCTCCAACTCCTCGGTCGGGCTCGCCTACGTCGTGGGCACCGCGGCGGAGCGCACGCGCGTCCTCGGAGCGGACATCCTGCTCGACGCGCTCTGCGGCTCCAACGAGGCGCCGCTCAAGCGCCGGGTGCTCGACGCCGGGCTCGCCGACGACTTCTCCGCCATCCTCGTGGACGGCGTGCTCCAGCCGCACGCGCTCCTCATCCTGCGGGGCCTGCGCGAGGGCGCGGGCGAGAGGTTCCGCGCGCTCGTGGAGGAGACGTGCGCCGAGCTCGTCGAGGGCGGCATCCCGCGCGACAAGCTCGAGGCCTCGCTCGCCCAGGCGGAGTTCAACCTGCGCGAGGGCGACTTCGGGGGCTACCCCGACGGCGTGGCGCTCTCCATAGCCGCGCTCTCCGGCTGGCTCTACGACGACGATCGCGCCCTCGACTACCTGCGCTACGAGGACGCGCTCGCCGAGCTCAAGCGCGGGCTCGACGAGGGCTACTTCGAGCGGCTCCTGCGCGAGCTCGTCTGCGAGAGCGGGCACGCCGCCGAGGTCGAGCTCGTCCCGGTTGAGGAGGGCGACGACGCGGAGGAGGCCGCGGAGCTCGCGCGCCTGCGCGCGGGGATGGGCGAGAAGGACCTGGAGGCCGTGCGCGCGGAGGTCGCGGCGCTGCGCGCCGAGCAGGAGGCGCCGGACGCGCCCGAGGCGCTCGCCACGCTCCCGCAGCTCACGCCCGCCGACATCGAGCCGCCCGCGCCCGAGCCCGCCCCGCTCGAGGTGGAGGCGCCCCTGCCCTGCGTGGCCCACGAGCTGGACACCCACGGCATCGACTACGTCTACCACTACTTTGACCTGCGCCGCCTCCCCCTGGAGGAGCTCTCCTGGGCGGGCGTGCTCACCGACCTCCTGGGCCGGCTCGACACGGCACGCCACACGGCCTCCGACCTCGACACCCTCGTTGAGACGAACCTCGGGAGCCTCGACTTCTTCTGCGAGACCGCCACGCGCGACGACGACCTCTCCTTCGCCGCCCCGCGCCTCGTGGTGGGCGCCTCGGCGCTCTCCGAGAAGGTGGGGTCGCTCGCCACGCTCCCCTCGGAGGTCTGGGGCGAGACGAGCTTCGAGGACCTCGGGCGCATCCGAGACATCCTCACGCAGCGCAAGGTGGCCCTCGAGCAGTACTTCGTGGGCTCGGGGCACGCGGCGGCGAGCCAGCGCGCCAACACGTACTTCTCGGCGGCCGCCGTGGCGTCGAGCCGGATGGGCGGCCTGGACTACTACCTCTTCCTGCGCGACCTCCTCGCACGCTGGGACGAGCTCTCGCCCGAGCTCCCGGGGCGCCTCTCGGCGCTGGCGGCGCGCGTCTTCACCGCCGACGAGGTGACCGTGAGCTTCACGGGCTCCGCCGACGACCGCGCGCGCTTCTGGGAGGCGGGCGGGACGCTCGGCCTCGCCCGCGCGGGCGAGGTGGCGCACGCCCTTGCGATCCCGACTCCCGAGCCGAGGAACGAGGGCTTCGTCATCCCGTCGCCCGTATGCTACGTGACGCGGGCGTCCGGGCGCTCCGCCGCGGACGCCGGAGCCCCGGGCCAGTGGGCCGTCGCCGCGCGCGCCCTCTCCTACGACTACCTCTGGAACGAGGTCCGCGTGAAGGGCGGGGCCTACGGCTGCGGGTTCAAGCGCTCGACGGAGGGCCTCACGCTCTTCTGGTCGTTCCGCGACCCGTCCGTGGACGCCACGCTCGCCCGCTACGACGCCGCCGCCGCATGGCTCGCCGGCTGGGAGCCGACCCCCGAGGAGCTGGACGGCTACGTGGTGGCCACCGTCGCGGCGCACGACGCCCCCCTGAAGCCGCGCCAGCTCGCGCGGCGCCAGGACGCGGCGCGCTTCGACGGGCGCCCGGCCGGCTGGCGCGACGCCGTGCGCGAGCAGGAGCTCTCGGCCACGGCCGAGGGCCTGCGCGGGCTCGCCGCCGCCCTCGCGGACGAGGGCGCGCCGCGCGGCGTCTGCGTCTTCGGCGGGCGCGAGGCCCTCGAGGCGAGCGGGCTCGACCTCCAGATCACCGAGCTCGTGAGCGAGTGATCCCGGTGCTGCGGAGGGACGGCCCCCTCGCGTCGCTCCTCGTGACCGCGGGCCTGCTCGCGGGCGCCACGCTGCTCGGGGCGGCGTGGCGCGCGGCGGGCCTCCAGGAGGCCACGGTCGTGGTGACCTACGTGCTCGCCGTCATCGGCGTGGCGCTCGCCACGCCGGGCGGGCCGTGGTGCCTCGCCGCCTCCGCGCTGTCCGTCCTCGCCTTCAACTTCTTCTTCGCCGCGCCGACGCTCTCCCTCGCGGCGCTCGACCCCGCCATGCCCGGGACCTTCGCGGTGATGTTCGTCGTGGCGCTCGTGGCGGGGCACCTCGCCGCCCGCCTGCGCCTCCAGGCCCGCGCGGCGGAGGCGGCCCGCGAGCGCACCCAGGCCCTGCTCGACCTCTCCCAGCGCCTCCAGGACTGCACCGCGGGGGCGGACGTCATCGCCGCCATGGCCACGGCCGCCACGGGGACGCTGGGCCGCTCGCTCGCCTGGTACCCGACCGCCGGCGACGGGCGCGGGCTCGGCGAGCCCACGTTCTTCTCGGCAGACGGCTCGTCGGTCGTGGAGGAGGGCGCGGTCGCGCTGCGCGCGCTCGCAAACGGCGCCCCCGCCGGGGCCGGGACGCCGGCCTTTGGCTCGGCATCCGGGCTCTACCGGCCCGTCGGCCCCGCGACGTGCCCGCACGGCGTGGCGGGGGTCGTCCCCGCAGCCGGCCTCTCGGCGGAGGAGCGCGACCTCTGGGGCTCCGTCTGCGGGCTCGTGGCCCTTGCGCTCGACCGCGTGGACGCCCTCGAGCAGCGCGAGGAGGAGGCGGTGCGCGCCCGCGACCAGAGGACCCGAGCCGACCTCCTGCGCTCCATCTCGCACGACCTGCGCACGCCGCTCACCTCGATCGCGGGCACCGCGGACGTCCTTCTCGAGGCGGGGCCGTCGCTCGACGACGCGGCGCGCGGCCGCCTGCTCGCCGGGATCCGGGACGACGCCCGCTGGCTGCGCGACACCGTGGAGAACCTCCTCACGGTCACGCGCCTCGAGGAGGGAGGGGTGCGCCCGCTCGCGGACGTGGAGCTCGTGGACGACCTCGTCGAGGAGGCCCTGCGACACGCCGCGGCCGACCCCGCGCACCCCGTGCGCTTCGAGCCGCCCGAGGGGCCCCTGCTCGTGCGCGCCGACCCGTCGCTCGTGGTGCAGGCGCTCGTGAACCTGGTCAACAACGCCGTGGCCCACACGCCGGCCGGCTGCGCCGTCACGGTCTTCGCCGCGCGCTCGGGCGCGAGCGTCGAGCTCTGCGTGGCCGACGACGGCCCGGGCATCCCGGATTCCGAGAAGGACCGCATCTTCGAGGCCTTCCACAGCGGCTCGGGCACGCTGCCCGACGGCACCCGCAGCGCGGGCCTCGGCCTCTCCGTCTGCCGGGCCGTCGCGCGGGCCCACGGGGGCGGCATCCGCGTCCGCGACCGGAGGCCCCACGGCTCCGTCTTCGTCCTCTCCCTTCCCGCCGAGGAGGTTCCCGATGTCTGACGCCCCACGCGAATCCGCGCTCGTGCTCGTCGTGGAGGACGACCCCGCGATCGCAAACCTCGTCCGCACCGCGCTCGAGTCGCACGGGGCCCAGGTGGCCGTGGCCGGGACGGCGCAGGAGGCCATCTCATGCGCGGCCGAGCTCTCGCCCCGGGTCATCCTGCTCGACCTGGGCCTCCCGGACGCGGACGGCATCGAGGTCGTCAGGCGGGTGCGCACCTGGTCCCAGGGCCTCCCGATCATCGTGGTCTCCGCGCGCGCGGAGGACGCGGACAAGATCGGCGCCCTCGACGCCGGTGCGGACGACTACCTCGTGAAGCCCTTCTCGGTGGGCGAGCTTCTCGCCCGCGTGAGGGTGGCGCTTCGCCGCGCGAGCCACGAGCCCGGCCCGCCCGAGTCGCCCACCTTCGAGAACGGCGGGCTCACGATCGACTACGCGGCCGGGATCGCCCGCGTGAGCGGGGAGGAGCTCCGCCTCACGGCCATGGAGTACCGGCTGCTCGTCCTTCTCTCCAGAAACGCCGACAAGGTCCTCACCCACCAGTACCTGCTCGAGCACGCCTGGGGCGAGGGGCAGGTGGGGGACCTCGCGTCGCTTCGCGTGCTCATGGCGTCCCTGCGCAAGAAGCTCGCCCGCGCCGGGGCGGACGGCCTCATCCAGACCCACGTGGGCGTGGGCTATCGCCTGCTCCGCTCCTCCTGACGGCCCGTCATCTCCGTCAGGCCGCCCCACCTGCGGCGTTAATGCGGTCTTTATGCCGTTGCACCCTCTCTTAACAGGGTCTTTATGCTTGAGGCGTGACATTTTGACCGTATGCACGGCCGTCGCGGGCAGCCCCCGCGCGCTGACCTACCCTAGCCGCGTACGACAGCAGCGAGTAGGGAGGGCGCGATGATGGCCAACGGTCAGACGCAGCCCGTCGCCGTGCAGAGGCTCACGGCGGACAGGGTCTTCTCGGCGCTGGGGACCTCCGCGGCGGGGCTCACGCAGGCCGACGCCGAGGCCCGTCAGGCAAGGCAGGGCAAGAACCTCATCCAGACCGAGAGGAGGAAGTCCCCGGTCCTGGCGTTTCTCTCCAACTTCACCCACCTCATGGCATGCCTCCTGTGGGCGGCGGGAATCATCGCCTTCGTGGCGGGGCTGCCGGAGCTGGGCGTGGCCGTGTGGATGGTGAACCTCATCAACGGGTGCTTCAGCTTCTGGCAGGAGTACCGCGCCGGAAAGGCGACGGACGCCCTCAAGAAGATGCTCCCCTCCTACGCCACCGTCATCCGCGACGGCCGGGAGCAGAAGATCCTCGCCGAGGACCTCGTGCCCGGCGACGTGATGGTGCTCGCGGAGGGCGACAAGATCTCCGCCGACGCCCGCGTGGTGCGCGCGAGCGACCTGCAGGTCAACCAGTCCACGCTCACCGGCGAGTCCAACCCCGTGCGCAAGACGGCGGACGCCGTGCTCGAGGAGGACCTCACGCAGGCGGAGACGCCCAACCTCGTCTTTGCGGGGACCTCGGTCTCGGAGGGCAACGGGCGCGTCGTGGTCACGCGCATCGGCATGGACACGGAGTTCGGCAAGATAGCGCACCTCACGCAGAACATGGAGGAGGCCGAGAGCCCGCTGCAGCTGCAGCTCAACCGCACGACCAAGCAGATCACGGTCTTCGCGGCCTGCATGGGCGTGGGCTTTTTCGCCCTCGACCAGCTCTTCGTGGGAAGCGAGTTCGCGGCGGCCTTCATCTTCTCCCTCGGCATGGTCGTGGCCTTCATCCCCGAGGGGCTCCTTCCCACGGTGACGCTCTCGCTCGCCATGGCCGTCCAGCGCATGAGCAAGAGAAACGCCCTCGTGAAGAAGCTCAACTCCGTGGAGACGCTCGGGTCGTGCTCGGTCATCTGCACGGACAAGACGGGCACGCTCACGCAGAACGAGATGACAGTGAGGCGCCTTTGGGCCGTGACGGCCGAGTACGAGGTCACGGGCGTGGGCTACGGGCCCGAGGGGGAGGTGCGCGTGGCGGGCCACCGCATGCAGGCCGCCTACGACGACGACCTGCGCCTGCTCGTGACCGGCGGGGCGCTCTGCTCCAACGCGCGCCTGCTCCCGCCCGAGGAGGAGGGCGGGCGCTACACCGTGCTCGGTGACCCCACCGAGGCGTGCCTGCTCGTGGCCGCCCAGAAGGCGGGCGTGGACCCCGCCGAGCAGGAGCGGGCGTGGCCGCGCGTGCGCGAGCTTCCCTTCGAGAGCCGCCGCAAGCGCATGACGACGATCCACCAGCTGCCCGAGCCGCTCGACGGCGCGCGACGCGTGGCCTTCGTCAAGGGCGCCCCGAACGAGATCTTGCGCCTCTCGACCCGCTGCCGCGCCTACGAGCAGACCGTCCCCATGACCGACGAGCTGCGCGAGAAGATCGCGGCGGCCAACGACTCCTACGCCGCCGAGGGCCTGCGCGTCCTTGCCGTGGCCTATCGCCCGCTGCGCGCCGACGACGAGACGCTGCCGCGCTCGGTGAGCGCCTACGAGCCGGACAACATCGAGCGCGACCTCGTCTTCGTGGGCCTCGAGGTCATGCAGGACCCGCCGCGCCCCGAGGTCGCCGACGCCGTGGAGCAGTGCCGGCGCGCCGGCATCCGCGTCATCATGATCACCGGCGACTACGGCCTCACCGCCGTCTCCATCGCGCGCAAGATCGGCATCGTGCGCGGCGAGCGGCCGCGGGTCCTCTCGGGCGTGGAGCTCGAGCGCATCAGCGACGACGAGCTCAAGGAGGCCCTCTCCGGCGAGGTGGTCTTCGCCCGCATGGCGCCCGAGCAGAAGCTCCGCGTGGTCGAGAACCTCCAGCAGATGGGCGAGATCGTGGCCGTCACGGGCGACGGCGTAAACGACTCCCCCGCCCTCAAGAAGGCCGACATCGGCGTGGCCATGGGCGTCACGGGCACCGACGTGGCCAAGGAGGCCGCCGACATGGTCCTCACCGACGACAACTTCGCCTCGATCGTCCACGCCATCGAGGAGGGCCGCGCGGTCTACGCCAACATCCGCAAGTTCATGCTCTACATCCTGAACTCCAACATGCCCGAGGCCGTGCCCTCGGCCGTCTACCTGCTCTCCGGCGGCGCGGTGCCGCTGCCGCTCACCACGATGCAGATCCTCACCATCGACCTCGGCACGGACATGCTGCCGGCTCTGGGCCTGGGGTGCGAGGCTCCGGAGGCCGACGTCATGGACCGCCCGCCGCGCGACCCCAAGGAGCCCCTGCTCACGGGCAAGCTCATGCGCAAGGCCTTCCTCTGGTACGGGCTCATGGGCGGCGTGGTCTCCATGGCGGCCTACCTCTTCGCGCAGCTGGAGGCCGGGTGGGCGCCGGGAGCCGAGATGTTCGGCGTGGGCGCCGACCTCGACCCCGTCTACGTGCGCGCGACGACCATGTGCCTCGCGGCGATCGTGTTCGCCCAGATCGGCCAGGTCCTGAACTGCCGCACCGAGACCGCCTCGGTCTTCTCGCGAGGGCTCTTCTCCAACCGTCACATCAACGTCGGCATCGTCTTCGAGATCTGCCTTATCGTGTTCATAACGCTCTTCCCGCCCTTCCAGGCGGTGTTCCACACGAGCCCGCTCGGGGCCTGGGACTACGCGTTCCTCTGCTGCCTGCCGCCGCTCGTGCTCGCGATCGAGGAGGCCAGGAAGGCCCTGTTCCGTCACGTCAAGCGGCGCCGCGAGGGCGCCGAGGGGAGGTAGTGCCATGAACGTCATCGTAGTGGGCGCGGGCCACATGGGACGCGGGCTCGCGGAGCGCCTGAGCCGCCAGGGGCACGACGTCACCGTCATAGACCGCGACGCCGAGGAGCTCGACGAGCTCGACGAGGGCTTTGCCGGCAGGCGCGTGGTCGGCGTGGGGTTTGACCGGGAGGTCCTCGCTGAGGCGGGGGTGGAGCGCGCGAGCGCCGTCATCGCCTGCACCTCATCCGACGAGGCCAACGTCGTCATCGCGCGCATCGCCCGCGGGACGTACCGCGTGCCGCGCGTGATCGCCCGGCTCTATGACATCAGCAAGGCCGAGACGTACCGCCGCCTGGGCATCCAGACCATCTCCACCACCGACTGGGGCATCCGCCACGCCTGCGAGCTCATCACCTACCAGGAGATGGACACGGTGCTGGAGATTGGGTCGGGGGACGTCCAGCTCGTGCGCAGCGACGTCCCGGCCCTTCTCGAGGGGCGCCCCGTGCGCGAGGTCACGGCCATCGGCGAGGTTGAGGTCGTGGCGGTGTCGCGCAACAACGAAACCTTCATCCCCACCCTGGGGACCGTCCTTGAGCACGGGGACGTCGTCTACGCGGCCGTGGCGTCGAGCGCCTCGGCGAAGTTCCGCTACATGCTCGGCACGAGCGCGTAAGGAGGGGCCATGGACATCATCATCGTTGGCGGCGGGAAGACCGGAACCCATCTCGCGGCGCTGCTCGCCGAGGACGGCTACCGCATCCGCATCATCGAGTCCCGCAAGGGGCTCGTGCCCCGCCTGCGCGACCAGTTCGGCGAGCGCGACATCATCCTCGGCAACGGCGCCGACCCGCTCACCCTCGAGCGCGCCGGCATCCTCCACGCGGACGTCGTGGTGGCGGCGACGGGCTCTGACGAGGTCAACCTCGTGGTCTCCACCCTCGCCAAGATGGAGTACAACGTGAGCCGCGTGGTGGCGCGCGTGAACGATCCGGCCAACGCCTGGATGTTCAACGAGTCCATGGGCGTCGACGTGGGCATCAACCAGGCGGACATCCTCGCGCGCTCCGTGCAGGAGGGGCTCGACCTGAAAGACGTCTTCACGATCCTGCGCCTTGGCAAGGACGGCCACGCCGTCGTGCGCGTGGAGGTGCGGCCCGGCTCGCGCGTCGTGGGCGAGGCGCTGCGCGACGTCGAGCTGCCCGGCCAGACCATCCTCGTTGCCATCGACCGCGAGGGCGACATCATCGTCCCCAAGGGGGGCACCCGCTTCGCCGCGGGCGACAAGATCATCGCCTTCACCGACGCCGAGGGACGCTCGCGCCTCCATCGCGCCTTCGCCTAGGGAACATCCCAGAGGCGCGTTTTCGCCGGCAGGCGGCCTGCACAAGACTTTTGGCAGCGGAAGACGGCCCCCTCTCCTACGCTTGAGGCCGAGGAGAGGGGGCTTGCCGTGGACATCTCCAACCAGATTAGACGCCATCGAACGGAGCGCGGCCTCTCGCAGGAGGAGCTTGCGCGGAGGCTTTACGTCTCGCGCAACACGATCTCAAACTGGGAGTGCGGGAGAACCTACCCCGACGCCCAGAGCCTCATGCTCATGAGCGCCCTCTTCGACGTCTCGATAGACTCCCTCGTGAAGGGCGACCTCCCCGAGATGCGCGAGAGGGTCGAGTCCTGGGAGGCCCGCGCGATGCTGGCCCTCGAGTGGGTGGTGTGGGTCGGCGTCGGGCTTCTCATCCTGGTGATGGTCGTTGGCTCGAGGCTCTGGGGGCCCATCGTCCTTCTCGCCACGCTGCCCTTTGCCCTGCTTCTCACCATGGTCGACGCCGCGCTCGAGTCCTGGCAGGAGGAGCATGACATCTATGCGTACCGCGAGGCCCTCGACCTCGCGCGCGGAAAGGGCCCCGAGCGCGGGCGGCGCGGAGCTTGGACGAGGTTCGTCACGGCCTTTCGCGCGCTTGGCCCCTGGGTCAGGATGCTTCTCCTCTGGGGCTTCTTCCGGGGCGCTTGCGAGCTGGCCATGCCCCTCGTCACGGACATCCTGGACGCGCTGGGAATCTAGCCTCGGAGCGGCCCTTCGCCGAAACCTTGCGAAAGCATAAGGCGCACGCAACCTTGCGCGATGGCACCCCGTCGACCGGCGCCGGACAATGGTCCCAGCAAACCGGAGAAAGGGGCCCTCGATGATCCAGCAGCTCTACGTCCTTCTCGCCACGCTCGCCACCCTGGTCGTACTGGGGCCCATCGCGCTCTGGCCCGTTCTCGAGGAGCGCCTGGACGGAGCCAGGTAGCGGAGCCCAGGTCGCATAACCCGACATTTTTGGCTAAATCTCGCCGATTTTGTCAGGTTATGCGACCCTGTCGGCACGGCCCTCTAGACGAGCAGGTCCTCCAGCCGCAGCTTGGGCACGCAGTGGGTACCGTCGGGCTCGCGCCAGTAGGCGAGGCCGTGCTCGGTGTCCGGGCCCTCGAGCAGGACCTTCTCGCCGCGTCCGCCCACGGCCAGCACGAGGGCGGGCACGAGCTCCTCCGGCAGCGCGAGCTCCTCGGCGAGGCCCGCGTCGAAGCTGCGGATCATGCAGCAGCCGAGGCCCCGCGCACAGGCGGCGAGCGCCATCGTCTGCGCCGCGATGCCCACGTCGATGAGGCGGACGGGATTGTCCGCAAGCTGGGCGGGAAGGCAGATGATCACGTAGCCGTGCGGGCGCTCCCCCGGGGCGGGCCCGTCCCAGTCCCGATAGAGCGCCGCCCAGCGCAGGTGGCCGAACACGGCGTCGCACGCGTCGCGCTCCCCGACCACGCGGAAGCGCAGCGCCTGCATGTTGTTGCCGCACGGGGCGAGGCGCGCCGCGTCGACGAGCCCCTCGAGCACCGTCTTGCCCACCTGGCGGTCGCTGAAGCGTCGATAGGTCCGCGACGCCGCCACGAGGTCCCTGAACTCCATCCCGTTCATCCAGCTCCCCTCTCTGTCCGTCATTTTGGGACGTGTTTTTTCTTGCAGCAAATTTGGGACAGGTTTCCGCGCTCCCGCCAAGACCTGTCCCGTTTTCTCTGAGAGAGAAAACACGTCCCCTTTTTACAGAAGGCCGAGGCGGGCGCAGGCGTTCCAGATGCCGTCGTCGTCGACGTGGTCGGTCACGTACGTCGCGGCGGCGAGCGCCTCGTCGTTGCCGTTGCCCATGGCCACGGACGTCCCCACGGCGCGGAACATGTCCACGTCGTTGCCGCCGTCGCCGAAGGCCACGCACTCCTCGGGCGCAAGCCCCAGCTCCTCCATCACGATCCGCACGCCCACGTCCTTGCCGCCGGAGTCCGGCATGACGTCGGCAAAGACGTCCGACCAGCGCGTGGCCTTGCAGTGGCGCGTCTGGTCGAGAAGGACGCGCTCCTCGCCGGGGTCGACGAAGAGGTTCAGCTGGTAGACGTCGTTCCTGAGGGCCTGCTCGACGTCGCCCGCCTCGTAGTGGTTGTGCGTGAGCTCGGTCATCTCCCGCAGGCGGTCGTCCTCGGCGTGCGCGTACATGCGGCCGCGCTCCATGAAGAGGCAGTTGTAGAGGCCGGCCTGCGTCTGGCGCACCGCCGTCTCCACGTCGCGCGGGTCGAGCGGGTTGGAGTGCACCGTGCGCCCGCCCACCTCGACGAGCTGGCCGTTGAAGGTCACGAACACCTTGAAGTCGGCGAGGTCGACCTTGTCGAGCAGGTAGTGCGTGCGCCCCGTGGCCAGGATCGGCATGACGCCCGCCTCGGCGAGCCGGCGGATGGCCTCGCGCGTGGAGGCGGGCTCGGCGTCCTGCGAGAGGCTGAGCATCGTGCCGTCCACGTCGAAGAAGGCGGCACGGATCGGGGCCGGCGTAGCCCAAGAACCGCGTGCGGCGGGCGTGGGGCCGAGGCTCTTCTCGCCCACGCGCGTCACATCCCCGCCGCGGCGATGGCGGCCACGGCCTCGCGGAGCTCGTCGGGCGGCATCACGAGCGCCATGCGGACATAGCCCTCGCCCGAGGGGCCAAAGCTCGCGCCCGGGGTCACGATCACGCCGGAGCGCTCCATGAGCTCGAGCGCGAAGGCCATCGAGTCGGTCCCGCCGCCCGGGATGCGCGCCCACACGAACATCGAGCCGTGGGCGTTGGGGCGCTCCCAGCCGATTGCCTCGAGGCCGTCGCAGAGGGCGTCGCGGCGCTCCTGGTAGAGCAGGCGCTGGTGCTCAACGGAGTCGCGCGGGCCCGTGAGCGCCGCGATAGCAGCGTCCTGCTCGGGGTAGAACATGCCAAAGTCCACCTGGCCGCGGAGCTTGCGCGCGGCCGCCACCACGTCGGGGCGACCCACGAGGAAGGACAGGCGCGTCCCCGTCACGTTGAAGGACTTGGAGAGCGAGAGGAACTCGACGCCCACCTCGGCCGCGCCGGGATACGCCAGGAAGGATCCGCCCGGCTCGCCGTCGAAGACGATGTCGGAGTACGCGTTGTCGTGAATCACGACAAGGTCGTGCGCGCGGGCGAAGGCGATCGCCTCCTCGTAGACCTCCGGCGTGCCCACCGAGCCCACGGGGTTGGCGGGAAGCGAGAGGATCAGGTACTTGGCGGCGTCGGCGACCTCCGCCGGAACCTCCGAGAGGCGCGGCAGGAAGTCGTGCTCGGCGGTGAGCGGATAGTAGGCGGGACGGGCCCCGGCGAGCAGCGTGGCGTTCTGGAAGACGGGATAGCACGGGTCGGGCACGAGGCCGACCTCGCCCGGGTCGGCGAGCGCGGCGCAGACGTAGCCCAGGCCCTCCTGCGTGCCGCGGCAGCTCATGACCATGTCGGGCGTCACGCCCGCCACGCCGAAGCGGTCCTCGTAGTAGGAGCAGACGGCGGCGAGAAGCTCGTCCTTGTCGTGCAGCGAGTACTTCCAGTTGGCGGGGTCCGCCGCGCTCTCGCGCAGCGCCTCGACCACATGCGCCGGCGGCTCGAAGTCGGGCGTGCCCACGGAGAGGTCGTACACGCGCCGCCCCTCCGCCTCGAGCGCGCGCCGCCGCGCGTTGAGCGCCGCGAACACCTCGTCGCCGAACAGGTCAAGTCGCCTGGAGAAATTCATGTGGCCCCTCCCGTGCTCTCGTGACGGGGCGCCGGGACGCCCGTCACCCGTCTCCTCTGTCAGAGAACTCTACTCCTTGGCCGGTGCCTGCCGCTCGCCGTCCCGCTCACAGAAACATCAATGTCAATTTGAGCCAATGCTTTTTCCTGACGCGTTTTGCCTACCTGCACGGATATGGCTTATCGACAGCATTTCGACTGGTTGTCAACAATATCTTGTGTTTTTGTTAATGCCACACCACCACCAGTTGTGCCATAGTAGTCCGTGCACAACTACGAGGACATACGCGCCGAGCTGGGCGGCGCCCACGAGGAAAGCGAGAGGGACGGCCATGAAGATCATCAAGCGCAACGGCTCGGAGGTCACCTTCGACATCTCCAAGATCGAGAACGCCATCCGCGCCGCCAACAGCGAGGTCCCCGCGGAGGAGCGCCTCACCGAGCGCGAGATCAAGTTCGCCTCCTTGAACGTCACCGACGAGTGCATGGAGGCCGGCCACACCGTCACCGTCGAGGAGGTCCAGGACCTCGTCGAGGACCAGCTCATGGGCCTGCACCACTTCGAGGTGGCCCGCAAGTACATCATCTACCGCTACGTGCAGAACCAGAAGCGCCACAAGAACACGACCGACGACAAGATCCTCGCCCTCATCGAGTGCAACAACGAGGAGGTCAAGCAGGAGAACTCCAACAAGAACCCCACGGTCGTCTCCGTGCAGCGCGACTACATGGCCGGCGAGGTCTCCAAGGACCTCACCATGCGCGAGCTGCTCCCCGCGGACATCGTCGAGGCCCACAACGAGGGCATCATCCACTTCCACGACTCGGACTACTTCGCCCAGCACATGCACAACTGCGACCTCGTGAACCTCGAGGACATGCTGCAGAACGGCACCGTGATCTCCGGCACGCTCATCGAGCGCCCGCACAGCTTCTCCACCGCCTGCAACATCGCCACGCAGATCATCGCCCAAGTGGCCTCCTGCCAGTACGGCGGCCAGTCCATCTCGCTCACGCACCTCGCACCCTTCGTCGACGTCTCGCGCCAGAAGATCCGCCGCCAGGTGGAGGCCGAGATGGCGGCCATCGGCGTTGATCCGGGCGAGGAGAAGATCTCCGAGATCGTCGAGGGTCGCGTCCGCGAGGAGATCTCGCGCGGCGTGCAGACCATCCAGTACCAGGTGGTCACCCTCATGACCACCAACGGCCAGGCGCCGTTCATCACGGTCTTCATGTACCTCAACGAGGCCAAGAACGAGCGCGAGAAGGCCGACCTCGCCATGTGCATCGAGGAGATGCTGCGCCAGCGCTACCAGGGCGTCAAGAACGAGGAGGGCGTCTGGATCACCCCGGCCTTCCCGAAGCTCATCTACGTGCTCGAGGAGGACAACGTCCGCGAGGGCACCCCGTACTTCTACCTCACCAAGCTCGCGGCCAAGTGCACGGCCAAGCGCATGGTGCCGGACTACATCTCCGAGAAGAAGATGAAGGAGTTCAAGCTCTCCAAGGGCGAGACCGAGGGCAACGGCGACTGCTACACCTGCATGGGCTGCCGCTCCTTCCTCACGCCCGACCGCTCGGGCAACGGCTATGACAACGTGTCCAACGCGGGCAACTGGGAGCCGGGCAAGCCGAAGTACTACGGCCGCTTCAACCAGGGCGTCGTGACGATCAACCTCGTTGACGTGGCGCTCTCCGCCAAGGGCGACATGGACGAGTTCTGGAGGATCTTCGACGAGCGCCTGGAGCTCTGCCACCGCGGCCTGCGCTGCCGCCACGAGCGCCTGCTCGGCACCACCTCCGACGCCGCGCCGATCCTCTGGCAGTACGGCGCCCTCGCGCGCCTCAAGAAGGGCGAGACGATCGACAAGCTCCTCTACGGCGGCTACTCCACGATCAGCCTCGGCTACGCGGGCCTCTACGAGTGCGTCAAGGCCATGACCGGCCACAGCCACACCGACAAGGAGGCCACGCCGTTCGCGCTTGCCGTCATGCAGCGCATGAACGACAAGTGCGCCGAGTGGAAGGCCGCCGAGAACATCGACTACTCGCTCTACGGCACCCCGATCGAGTCCACGACCTACAAGTTCGCCAAGTGCCTGCAGCGCCGCTTTGGCATCATCCCGGGCATCACGGACAAGGGCTACATCACCAACAGCTACCACGTCCACGTGACCGAGCCGATCGACGCCTTCACCAAGCTGCGCTTTGAGTCCGAGTTCCAGCGCCTCTCCCCCGGCGGCGCCATCTCCTACGTGGAGGTGCCGGACATGCAGGACAACCTCGAGGCCGTCATCTCCGTCATGCAGTACATCTACGACCACATCATGTACGCCGAGCTCAACACCAAGAGCGACTACTGCCAGGTGTGCGGCTACGACGGAGAGATCCAGATCGTGGAGGACGACGGCAAGCTCGTCTGGGAGTGCCCGCACTGCCACAACCGCGACCAGTCCAAGATGAACGTGGCGAGAAGGACGTGCGGCTACATCGGCACCCAGTTCTGGAACCAGGGCCGCACCGAGGAGATCAAGGACCGCGTGCTGCACCTGTAGGCCTGTCCGGCGGGACCCGAGGATACGGCCCCGTGCTCAAACAGCTTGCTGCGCAAGAACTGCGCGCGGGACCGTATCCTCGGGTCCTGCGCGCAGCGTTATCTAGGTGTGGCACGTGGACCTTGGCCCGGCCGCGTCCCTTCGGTTCTTCTCGGTGGGCAAGGTGCTATACTGAGCTCGCAAGCCCCGTGATGACCGCTGGTTTCCATGTCACCGGGGCATTTTCGTATCTATTGACCAGGAGGGAGGGCCATGAATCAATCGACGGTCGGCAACCCTGACAGCAGCGCATGGATCGAAAAGTGGCTCTCCGAACCTCGGCTGGCAACATATCTTAGCCGGCGCCACGGCAACAGAGACGAGGCGATGCGCCTCTATGAATGGAACAGCGACCTTTGCCTCGTCCTCCTGAAAGACATCGGCCACTTCGAGATCGCTCTTCGCAACGCCTATGACCGTGTCATAGGAGAGCGCTGGAACGGCGAGGACCACTGGATTTTTGATTCATCCTCCCCCGTCAACGTCAGCATACCTCGACGCACGCGAGCGGGCGTTCCGTTTGATGCAAACGCTCTTAACCGAAGTCTGATTGCGGAGGCAGGCCGCGGGTCAAGAGGCAGGCTCGGCCCTGACTCAACGATTGCGAACCTATCCTTTGGGTTTTGGGCGCACCTGACTGACAAGGCCCATGAGCGAGCGCTCTGGATTCCCTATCTGCACCATGCTTGGCCAGCTGGCACAAACCGTGCCACGCTCGACTCCGCGATTCGTTCCATAGGCATCTGTCGAAATCGAATTGCCCATCACGAGCATCTCTTCGATCCCAAAGATGACGGCCTTCTTCCAGCTCGCGTAGACCGCAGCATCGTTGAGCTCTTCTGTCAGCTCGTTCCCGAGAACACGCTCTTCTCGCCTGGCGCCCCCACTCCGGTAGACCGGTTCCTGAAAGAACATCCCATGCCAGGCGACCTGAAGTCTTTGAATGCCAATGCGTTCGAGCAGGCCATCGCCGAGTACTTCGCCATGTGGGTGCGGCGTGACTTCTCGCGCTTTGACAAACTCTTCTCGTTGGGTTGTGTGTACGAGGAGTGCTACGGTCCGGTATACGTGGGTACCAACGAGCTGCACCGCTGGATTGACCATATGCTTGCTCGCCAGACGGTCACAGCGTGGAACATCCACTCAGTCGAGTCCGACTCGGATGGAGAGACTTTCTTTGTGTCGTGGACGTTTTCCGCCACAGAGGAAGAGAGCTACATCTTTGACGGAATCTCTCGAATCCACTTTGATTCGGACGGGCGCATCGATCACGTGAAAGAGTATCGGGCGGACCACGACCAGCGCCGCCCCTTTGAATCGGAAGGCGAGCACCCATGAACTACGCGAACATCAAGTACTGCGACATCGCAAACGGACCGGGCGTGCGCACCACGCTCTTCGTCTCCGGGTGCCGCCTACACTGCCCCAACTGCTTCAACGAGGAGGCGTGGGACTTCGACGCCGGAGAGCCCTTCACCCAGGAGGTTGCCGAGAAGATCATGGACTCGCTCGACGTGCCCTACGTGGGCGGCCTCACCATCTTGGGCGGCGAGCCGATGGAGCCGGAAAACCAGCAGGGGCTCGTGGGCTTTCTCGAGGCGGTGCGCGAGCGCTTTGGGGGCGACAAGTCCATCTGGCTCTTCTCGGGCCACACCTGGGACCAGCTGCGCCCCGGCGGCGCCTGGAACCTCGGAGACGTGACGGACCGCCTGCTCGACACGCTGGACGTCCTCGTGGACGGGCCTTTCGTGCAGGACCTCCACGACATCACGCTGCGCTTCCGCGGCTCGTCCAACCAGCGGCTCATCGACGTCCCCGCCACGCTCGAGGCGCCCGGCGACGACGTCGTCTGGTGGGAGGACGAGCCGATCTTCTCCACGCACACGATGTAGCCGTGCGGGGGGACCGGCGTCAGGCTCGTGCCACCGGCGTCAGGCTGACCGTGCAGAGGGGACAGGCACTTTCGCACGGGCATGCCCGTGCGAAAGTGCCTGTCCCCTCTGCACGGCCCTGTCTCACCGCCCCTCCTTGTGAGGCGCGGAGAAATCGGGCATACTGACCAGAGCTAGGAGAGACGGGCACGCGCCCAGACCCAAGGGAGGTGGTTTTCCCATGAGCGATAGTCACAGTCACGATGCACCAAGGTCCATGGGAGAGGCGCCTGCCGGTCGGGACGGCTGGCGCCGACGCGCGTAGCGCACGCTCAAGAAGCACTCCCACGGGCCGCGTGAGCGGCCCTTCTCGTATCCCGGGATTGTGAGGTGGCACCATGCTGCTGGCCACCCTCTTCTCGCGTGCCCTCGCACGCGCCCGTACCGTCAACAGCCCCACCCCAAACGCCGCCGGATCGGACTGGCTGCGCCACGTGGCGAAAGCGTCGCCCGCCCGCCTGCTCGACGAGCTCGGCACCCGCGATGGCGGCCTCTCCCCTGACGAGGTGGAGACCATGCGCGCCTTCTGGGGCGAGAACCGCCTCGGCCACGCCGAGCGGCCGTCGCTCCCCCGGCGCGCAGCCGCCGCGTTCCTTGACCCCTTCACGGGCATCCTCGTCCTTATCGCCATCGTCTCCGTGCTCACGGACTGGGTCTTTGCCACGTCCGGGGCGCGCGACCTCACCACGCCCGCCATCATCGCCGTCATGGTGCTGGTCTCAGGCATGCTGAGACTCGTCCAGGGCGAGCGCAGCGACAACGCCGCCGCGGCGCTCGCCGAGATGATCGAGACCACCTGCACCGTCGAGCGCGCGGACGTCGGCCGCGTGGAGGTGTCGCTTGACGAGGTGGTGGTGGGCGACGTCGTCCATCTCTCCTCCGGGAGCCTCGTTCCCGCCGACCTGCGCCTCATTGCCTCGCGGGATCTCTTCGTAAGCCAGTCCGCCCTCACGGGCGAGTCCCTGGATGTCGAGAAGCACCACGAGCTCGACGGCCCGATTCCCTCCGACGCCGCGGTGACCGATCTCGACGACCTCCTCTTCCTGGGGAGTAGCGTGATCTCTGGCAGCGGGGTCGGCGTCGTGGTGGCCACGGGCACGTCCACCCTCATCGGGCAGGCCGCGACGGAGCTCTCATCGAGCGTCGCGCGCGACCGCGCAACGGCGTCCGGCGAGGGCGTCGCAACAACGAGCCGCCTGCTCGTGGGCCTCATGCTCGTCATGGTTCCCGTCGTCGCACTCATCTCGGGGGTTACCACGGGGGACTGGGTGGACGCCCTGCTCTTCTCCCTCTCCGTAGCCGTGGGGCTCACGCCGGAGATGCTTCCCGTGCTCGTCACCTGCTGCCTGGGCAAAGGGGCGGTCGACCTCTCGCGCGACAAGGTCATCGTCAAGCGGCTCGACGCGATAAGCGACCTCGGAGCCGTTGACGTTCTCTGCTGCGATAAGACCGGCACGCTCACCGAGGACCGCGTCGTCCTCGAGCGCCACCTCAACGTCCTTGGCGAGGATGACGTGGAGGTGCTGCGCGCCGCGTTCATGAACAGCTTCTTCGGCACGGGCATGAAGAACCTCGTCGACTCCGCGATCATTCGTCGGACCCTCGAGGTCGATCCCTCGGCCGAGGGGCTGTGCGACCGATACGCACTTGTCGACGAGCTGCCCTTCGACTTCGAGCGGCGGCGCGTAAGCGTCGTGGTCGATGACGAAACTGGACCGGGGCTCCTCATCTGCAAGGGCGCGATCGAGGAGGTCGTCGAGGCCTGTGCCGAGGCGCAGGTGAGGGGGGAGGCCGTCCCTCTCGCCCCCGAGCTCGCAAACGCGATTATGCAACGGGCGGCGTCCCTCGCCGACCAAGGCATGAGGGTCCTCGGCGTGGCCGTGCGCGAGGGCTCGCCCGAGGCGGGCGGGCTCGCCCAGGAGGGCGAGAAGGACATGGTCCTCGTTGGCTACCTCGCCTTTCTTGACCCTCCCAAGAGAAGTGCCGCCGCGGCCGTCGCTGCGCTAGCCGAGCACGGCATCTCGACGAAGGTCCTCACGGGCGACTCCGCGCGCGTCGCCGCACACGTGTGCGGCACGCTCGGCATCCCGACGGACGACGTGCTCACGGGAGCTGACGTCGCAGCCCTGGGAGACGAGGAGCTCTCCGAGCGCGCCGAACGCGCGACGATCTTCGCGAAGCTCTCACCGGCACAGAAGGCACGGGTTGTCAGCGCCCTCAGGGCAAGGGGGCATGCCGTGGGGTTCATGGGCGACGGAGTGAACGACGCCGCCGCGATGGCGTCCTCGGACTGCGGCATCTCGGTTGACTCCGCGGTGGACGTGGCCCGCGAGGCGGCCGACCTGATTCTCCTCGAGAAGGATCTTCTCGTCCTCGAGCGCGGGATCGTCTGCGGGCGCCGGACGCTCGCCAACATGGCAAAGTACGTGAAGATGACCGTAAGCTCCAACTTCGGGAACATCCTCTCCGTGCTCGTCGCCGCCACGCTGCTGCCGTTTCTCCCCATGACCGCCGTCCAGCTGCTGCTCCTCAATCTGATCTACGACGTCACCTGCACCGCCCTGCCATGGGACCGCGTCGACGACGAGCTCGTGGCGGTGCCGCGGAGGTGGGACGGTCGCTCCATCCGCCGGTTCATGATCTTCGTGGGGCCCATCAGCTCCGCCTTCGACGTCATCACCTTCGCGGCGCTGTTCTTCGTCGTGTGTCCCGGAGTCGCGGGCGGCCCCTGGACGGCGCTCGACGGGGCGGGCAAGACGATCTTCGTAGCCACGTTCCAGGCTGGGTGGTTCGTCGAGAGCATGTGGACGCAGACGCTCGCCGTGCATCTCATTCGCACGCAGCGCAGGTCATTCATCGAGAGCCGGGCCTCAGGGAGACTCACGGCCCTCGGGCTCGCTGGAGTCGGCCTGTCCACCGCGCTCCCCTTCACGCCCCTCGGCGCCGCACTCGACCTCGCCCCGCTCCCGCTGGGATACTTTGCCCTGCTTGCGGCCATCGTCGTTCTCTACGCGGCCTCGCTCTCGCTCGCCAAGCGCCACCTGCTCCGACGCGACCGCTCGTTTCTTTAGGGCGACATGGGGAAAGCCTGACAGGGGTGACAGGATATTCTGTCAGAAAATGGTTTCCGTGCAAGGGAGGCAGGCGTGCCAACGGCGTCATGTGCCAACGGCGTCAGGTTTATTTGGCACGCCGCAAGAGGCGTGCCAAATAAACCTGACGCCGTTGGCACATGACGCCGTTGGCGCAAGCCCGACGCCGGTGACATTGAGGAGGCCCCATGACCGTACTCGACACGAGCGTGCCCCACATCCCCGTGATGATGACGCTCGGCCCCCACGAGCCCGTAGCCGACGTCACGCTGCCGACGGGCTACCGCTTCGCCGCCTGGGAGCCACGCTTTCGCAAGCCATGGGTGCGGCTGCACGTCCTTCTCGGCCAGCTGCCGTCATATGAGGAGGGGCTCGCGTACTTCGAGCGCACCTACGAGTCGGACCCCGTCGCCCTCAGGCGCCAGATGATCCTCGCGGTCGATGGGGCCGGCGCCCTTGCGGGGACGAGCTCGCTCTGGCGAGGCGACCACTTCGGCGAGCCGCGCCTGCGCGTGCACTGGGTCGGGGTGGACCCCGCCCATCAGCGCCGCGGCCTCGCCCGCGCGCTGATGCTCCGGACGATCGCCCTCTACGACGAGCTCGTCCCCTCGGGCGAGCCATCCCTCTACCTCACCACGCAGACGGAGAGCTGGGTTGCCTGTGGCATGTATCGCAAGCTGGGCTTTGTTCCCTATCGAGGCCCCATGCCCCCAAACTTCGGCTCCGATCCCGAGGCGTTTCGTGACAAAAACGACGAGGCCTGGCGCCTCATCGACGACAGGCTGCGAGACAGCGCCCGCTCGCCGCGCTAGCGCGACCGCCCACGAACTTCTCCCCTCGCCCTGACAGCCGGGCGAGGCCCCCGACCTCGTCCAGCAGCAACGCGTCAGCAAGTGGGAAGACAACTCGCGCGCCAAAGTTGGTAGGCTCCTTCGCACCCGATCGAAGGAGGTTCCCATGCGCAGGCAGCAGACCGTAGGAGACGTCCTCCTCGAGGCACGTGCCCCCTACTCCCACATGGACGAGGACGACTCGAGGCTCTTCTACTCCACGATGAACGCACTTCTCGTCTATGCCAACAACCGGCTGCACGTCATCAGCCCCAAGAGGCTGAGGGCCCGCCCCGGAGACCCGTGCATGCTCTACGAGAACGGCGGGAGGGTCTCCGAGGAGCTCTGGAAGCACCGGGCGCTCGTGGACGACTTCGTGCGGGAGAACCCGCTCGGACTCAGCGAACGACAGCTCGAGGTGGCACGCCCCTGGCGCCATGCGCTGCGCGACATGTTCACCGTCGTGGACGCGGACGCAGACCGCGCCATCTACATGAACCAGGACCGCCTCTTCGTGGTGGGGGCGTCACAGGACCCGGCCGACTCCCACGTCCACCACATCCCCTCGCTCATGCTCCTCACGCTCGTTCCCTTCAAGGGGGGCATCGTGACGAGCGGCATCACGCTGCACCTCTCGCCCAAGCCGCATCCCTGGGCGGTTCCGCTCATCGCCCGCCAGGCCGCCGAGCTCGCCGTGCGCCCGCTCGTCTCCACGGCCAACGACCTGCTCCTCTACGCATCCGGCGTCTCCGATGACGAGAACCGCGTCACGCTGCGCTTCCAGAGGGAGGTCGACGAGTCGTTTGCGACGGGGGCCATCGCGTAGGGAGACAACAATGCGCAAAGGGGGAAAGCGGCGCACGGCAACCCATCTCAGATTGATACAATCAGAAATGAGCGTATGGCCAGTAGAGCACGTCGAGGTACACGACCGCGTCCACAAGCGTCATCCCGAGATTCTGGCCGAGGATGTTTGCAGTGCCTGGAAGAACGCCTTTCTCTCCAGACCCCGAATTGACGACGGGACGGTTCGCCAAGTCGCAATAGGGCAAGACGGAAGGGGGCGTCTCCTCGAGATGGTCGCCCAGCGCATCGGTCCCTCAACCTGGCTCGTCTATCATGCCATGACGCCGCCGAGCGATAAGATGCTCAAAGAGCTGCGAGCGCTTTGGAGGGAGAAGTAGGACATGTCGCTGACGGACGAGGAGATCTACGAGCTGACCGGACTGACGAGCGAGGACTTTGACCGCATGGCCCGCCCCTTCGAGGACGGGTCGTGGATCGATGACGACGGCAACCCCATCCACTTTGACGGGCCCATCGAGTACGGGCCGCCGCGCCTCTACCTGGAGGACCGGGCCATGTGGACCTTTGACATCCCCGGCCCTCACATCGCTGCGGTGGACCGCGCGATCAAGCGACTTGGCATCACCAAGTCCGAGTTCATGCAGAGCGCCGTCCGCCATGAGCTCGAGCGCGTGGGCGAGAAGGTCGAGGACCCCGAGGGGTCGGGCCGCGTAAAGGCCTAGGCTCCCCGGGCGGAGCGCCGCCGGGGGAGCCCGGACGCTCAGAAGACGTGCTCGGCCAGGCGCCCGAAGGCCTCCTGCACGCGGGAGAGCGGCAGCGCCAGGTTCATGCGAATGTGGCAGGGCCCGTTGAAGGCGCGCCCGTCCTGCCAGTAGACGCCCACGTGCCAGCCGGCGCGCAGGAGGTCCTCGATGTCCCGCCCGTTCTTCTCGCACCACTGCGTGCAGTCAAGGAAGAGCATGTAGGTGCCCTGCGGCCGGAAGACGTCCACGCCGGGGAGGTTGTGCTCGATGAAGTCGCACGCCCAGTCCACGTTTCCGGCGATCACCTGGTTGAGCTCGTCGGCCCATGCGCGGCCCTCGGAACTATAGGCGCCGATGAGCGCATGTTGCGAGAGCACGTTCATCGAGTTGTAGTGGGGCTTGGCGCCCTTGGACTCAACGCGGTCGCGCAGGTAGTCGCTGTAGATGACGTGATAGCTGCCGATGAGCCCCGCGAGGTTGAAGGTCTTGCTCGGCGCGTAGAGCGCGATCGTGCGCTCGCGCGCGTCATCGGAGACGGACTGCGTGGGGACGTGCGCGTGCCCCGGGCGCACGATGTCGGACCAGATCTCGTCGGAGATGACCACGCAGTCGTGGGCACGGAAGAGCTCCATCGCACGCTCGACCTCCCAGCGCTCCCACACGCGCCCGCAGGGGTTGTGCGGCGAGCAGAAGATCGCCACGTGAATGCGCCCCTCGGAGAGGCGGCGCTCCATGTCCTCGAAGTCCATGCGCCAGACGCCGTCCGCGTCGCGCACGAGCGGAGAGTGCACGATCTTGAAGCCGTTGTCCTCAAGGCTGTGGGTGAACCCCACGTACGTGGGGCTGTGCACGAGCACCGGGTCCCCCGGCGCCGCAAAGGCCGTGAGCGCGGAGACCACGCCGCCGAGCACGCCGTTCTCATAGCCGATGTGGCGCGGCTCGAGGTCGCACACGCCCTTGCGGTCGCGGTGCCAATCGATGATGGCCTGGTAGTAGGCATCGCTCGGGCGGAAGTAGCCAAAGGTGGGGTACGCGAGGCGCTCCTCGATGGCGCGCGTGATGGAGGGCACCACGGGGAAGTTCATGTCCGCAACCCACATGGGGATGGGGTCGAAGCCCTCGTCAGGCGCGGGATACCCGGAGCCCGGCGCGCCGATGGCGTCGAGTGCGAGCGCGTCATGCCCGGCACGGTCGAGGATGGTCGTGAAGTCATAGGTCATGGGAGTCCCTTCGCCGCGGTTTTCCTCTGCTAGGATACTCGCAACGGAGCACGCCCGGCATCGGAGGGGCCCATGAGAATCGAGCATGTCGCGCTCTACGTCAACGACCTCGAGGGGGCGCGGGACTTCTTCGTCCGCTTCTTCGGCGCCGTCGCCGGAGACGGGTATCACAACCCGAGGACGGGCTTTCGCTCCTACTTCCTCACCTTCGATGGTGGGGCGTGCCTCGAGGTCATGACCAAGCCGGGCATGACGGATGCCGAGAAGGACCTCGCGCGAACCGGTTGGGCGCACGCCGCCCTCTCGGTCGGCTCCAAGACCGAGGTCGACCGCCTCACCGCCGAGCTCGCCGCGGCGGGTTACGAGGTCGTAAGCGGACCGCGCACCACGGGCGACGGCTACTACGAGTCCTGCGTCCTCGGTCCCGAGGGCAGCCAGGTGGAAATCACGGTCTAGCGCCGCCGTCTTGCAAGCTCTGGCGCAGAACTTTGTGCAATCACCGGGATAGTGTGAAAGAATCCCGCCGCACCGTGCAATCACCGGGATAGTGCGAAGCATTTTCGACACCTAGGGCCGCTCTGGGGGGTTGTGTGCCGAATGTTGGTGTCGGGCCACGCCCGTTTCGGCCCGATTGTAGCGCCTAGGCCGCCGCGCGCATCGCCTCTAGCACTATCACCTCCGCCCTGCGCAGCGTCTCCTCGGTGGGCGCGGGGGACTCCGCGTCGCGCCCCAGGTCGCGCATCCCGGCGGCGTCCATGAAGTGACCGGCCGCCCACTCGTCGTTCTGGTCGGCCAGCGCGGCCCCCACCAGGCGCACCAGCGAGCGCGACGAGGGGAAGACCTGCACCGCGTCGGTCCTGCGCTTTATCTCGCGGTTGGCGCGCTCCTGCACGTTGTTGGTGCGGATCCTGAGCCTGTGCTCGGCGGGGAAGGCGAGGTAGGCCAGCGCGTCCTCGCGGGCGTCCTCGAGCAGCTCCGCCGCCCTGGGCTCGAGCCGGCCGATCTCCTCGACGGCCCGGTCGTAGGCGGCCCTCACCAGCGCCGGGTCGCGCTCGCGGAAGACGGCCGAGAGCGCCGCGAGGGCGCGCCCGCGGTCGTCGCGCCTGCGGAAGCGCCCGGCGACGTCGCGCATCAGGTGCGCCACGCAGCGCTGCCAGCAGGACCCGGGGAAGACCTCCCGCACCGCCCGCCTGAGGCCGGCGTGGGCGTCCGAGACCACGAGGGCGACGCCCGAGACGCCCCGGCGCCTGAGGCCCCGCAGGAACTCCCTCCACGACTCGTGGGACTCCACGTCGACGTAGTCCAGCCCGACGTAGCGCCTGGAGCCGTCCTCGCCGGCGGCGATCGCCGTGACCACGGCCCTGCCCTCGACCCGCCCGCCCTCGCGGCAGCTCACGTAGGTCGCGTCGAGCCACAGGTACGGGAAGCGCTGCGAGAACTCGGCCTCGCGCACGGACGCCACGTCGTCGTCGAGCGTCGCGCACATCCTCGAGACCGCCGAGGGGCTGAGCCGCCCGAACTCGAGGTCGGCGGCGGCCCGCTCGATCTTGCGGGTGGAGAGCCCCAGCCTGTAGATCTCGGCTATCGCGCCCACCATCGCCCGGTCGGTGCGCGAGTAGGGCCGCAGGACCTCCTCGGGGAAGTAGCTGCCCTCGCGCAGCCTCGGGATCCTGAGGGTGATCTCGCCGATCACCGTCATCAGGCGGCGCTCGCGGTAGCCGTTGCGGCGCACGCCCTGCTCGCCGGCGACCTCCTCGACCGCCATCTCCATCGCGGCGTTGACGCAGCCCTCCACGAGCCCGACGGCGAGCCGCCTGAAGTCGATCGTGCCGTCGGCGGTCATCGGCATGTCGGCCAGCGCCATCGGCGCCGCACCCTGCTGTAAAGTGTCCATGTGGTCATCTCCCAAGTCTCTGTCAGCGTGGTAACTGAAGATTCTAGGCGGTGGCCACACCCCTTTTCAGGGGTGCTCTGACACCAACGTTTGGCACGCGATCCTCTGGGGTCACGCAGGCAAATCGCCATCTGGGCTTTTGTTGACTCACTACCAGAGGAACCCGCAAAAAAGCTTCACACTATCCCGGCGATTGCACAAAGCCCTCGAACGTTTTCACACTATCCCGGTGATTGCACGCTCAACCGCCGCCGACACGACGGGATGCGCCTATGCGCATCCCAACGGAACGGGGATGGGCATCAAGCTAGACGTCCTATTGAGTAAAAATACTCAATACAGCGAGTATTTTTACTCAATAGGGCGGGAGAAGCGGGACCGTCACCATCAGCCCTGCCGGATAGCCGCTACGACGGGAGGCCGAGAAGGTCCGCCGCGAGTTCTTGTCACAGCGCCCAATCCTGCAGGTAGCCCTGCCGGATGGACAAGACGGCGGGAGGCCCCTGTTCCCGCGCGCAGTTCTGCAGCCGCGCGCCCTTTGCGCGGCGAAGCTGTC
The DNA here is from genome assembly GCF_052599055.1 of Thermophilibacter sp. ZX-H3. Lineage (NCBI taxonomy): Bacteria > Bacillati > Actinomycetota > Coriobacteriia > Coriobacteriales > Atopobiaceae > Thermophilibacter > Thermophilibacter sp. ZX-H3. The sequence goes on from NZ_JBQXES010000004.1 coordinate 56,947, forward strand.
TGAGCACGGGGACAGGGGCCTCCCGCCAACCCGGAGCGTCTAGCCCAGGGCCTCCACGATCTTGTCGCCCATCGCGGCGGTGCCGAGGACCTTCTCGGCCGGCGTGCTCTCGTCTGCGATGTCCACGGTGCGCCAGCCCTCGTCGAGCACGCGCGTGACCGCGGCGGCCAGCTCGTCGGCGGCGTCGTCCATGCCAAAGCTGTAGCGCAGCATGAGCTCCACCGAGAGAATCTGCGCAATCGGGTTGGCGATGCCCTGACCAGCGATGTCCGGAGCGGAGCCGTGGCTCGGCTCATAGAGGGCCGTGCCGTCGCCCAGGCTCGCGGAGGCGAGCATGCCGAGCGAGCCCGTGAGCATGGAGGCCTCGTCGGAGAGGATGTCGCCGAAGGTGTTCTCGGTCACGAGCACGTCGAACTGCGCCGGGTTGGTGATGAGCTGCATCGCGGCGTTGTCCACGTACATGTCCTCGAGGCGCACGTCGGGGTACTCGGCGGCGATGTTGTGCGCCACCTCGCGCCACATGCGGGAGGTGTCGAGCACGTTGGCCTTGTCCACGGAGTGCACCACGCCCCTGCGGCGGCGCGCCGCGTCAAAGGCCCAGCGCACCACGCGGTCGACCTCGTACTCGGAGTACTCGAGGATGTCGCGCGCGTACTCGCCGCGCGCGCCGCCCACGCCGGCGCCCTCGACGCCCATCGTGCGCTCGTGGCCGCCAAAGTAGAGGCCGCCCGTGAGCTCACGAACGATGATGAGGTCAACGCCCGTGAGCACCTCGCGCTTGAGCGTGGATGCGTCGATCAGCGCGTCGAACATGCGCACCGGGCGCAGGTTGAGGTAGAGGCCCAGCTCCTTGCGGATGGCGAGAAGCCCCTGCTCGGGACGGACGGCGCCCACGCGCGTGTCGGTCCACTTGGGGCCGCCCACCGCGGCGAGAAGGACGGCGTCGGCCGCCTTTGCCGCCTCGAGCGTCTCGGCCGGCAGCGCCGAGACGGGGCCGCCCGCGGCCTCGGTCGCGTCGATCGCCGCGCCGCCGATCAGGTGGTCCTCGCAGACGAACTCAACGTCGTACTTCTCGCCCAGCGCCGCGAGGACCTTCTTGCCCTCGGCGATGATCTCGGGGCCGATGCCGTCGCCCGGCAGCGTGCAGACGCGATAGGTCGTAGAGGCCATGCTAGTTGCCACCCTTCTGAGCCATGACGCGCTTGGTGCGCGCGACGAGGCCGCCGTCGTTGATGATCTCCTGGATGAACGGAGGGAACGGCTGCGCATGGAAGACGGCGCCCGTCGTCTCGTCAGTGATGGTGCCGGTGTCCGCGTCCACGGAGACCACGTCGCCGTCAGAGATGGCGTCGACGGCCTCGGGGCACTCGAGGATGGGCAGGCCCATGTTGATGGAGTTGCGGTAGAAGATGCGCGCGAAGCTCTTGGCGATGACGCAGGAGACGCCCGCCGCCTTGATGGCCACGGGCGCGTGCTCGCGACTGGAGCCGCAGCCGAAGTTCTCCTCGGCCACGACGATGTCGCCGGGGCCCACGCGGCTCACGAAAGTGGGATCGAGATCCTCGAGGCAGTGCGCGGCAAGCTCTGCCGGGTCGGAGGTGTTGAGGTAGCGTGCCGGGATGATGACGTCGGTGTCGATGTCGCGTCCGTAGCGGAAGACGGTTCCCTTGAACTGCATCGTTGTCCTTTCTGCCAGGTGCCCGGGTCGTGGGACATGCCCCGTGCTCAAACAGTTGCTTCGCAAAACTGCGCGCGGGACATGTCCCACGACCCTGCGCAGCCGAGAAGAACGTGAGGCCGGGAAGGGACCGTCTTGCCGCGGTTCGCGCCATCGCGGGACCTCCACCGGGAGTCTTTGCCGTGGGGCGATTGTAGCGCGCGTCTCAGCCTAACCAAACGTAAAGGGGGACGGGTTCTTCGAGCTGAAACGGAATTCTGCCTCGCTCGGGTCGATATCTCCCCCGGGGCGCCGCGCGCGGAGTCGAACCCGCCGTCCTTCTCGCCAGTCCCTTCATCTAGCGAGACTCCATATGATTCATATATTTATTACATGGAAAAGCATGTAGGAACTGGGTCGCATCGACCGAATTCCGGCTGGAGACATGAGTTGCTACATGTTTTTTCATGTAATAAATATCTTAATTAAGAAGAGTGCCGGGCGAGGCGGCCCAGGGCACGGGGCGGGACGCCGGGCGAGGCAACCGTCTCAGCGCACGAGAAGAACGTGGACGCAGAGAAGCCCCGTCTCCGCTACGGACGAGCCGCGAGGGCGGCTCTGGAGCGGGGCCGGGGCTCCCGGAGGTGACTTACAGGTCCGACGGCAGGGCGATGTGGCCCGCCACAGCGGACGCGGCCGCGACAGCCGGGCTCGCGAGGTAGACCTCGGACGTCGGGTCACCCATGCGGCCGACGAAGTTGCGGTTGGTGGTGGAGACGCAGCGCTCCCCCGCCGCGAGGATGCCCATGTAGCCGCCGAGGCACGGGCCGCACGTGGGCGTGGACACCACGCAGTGCGCGTTGATAAAGATGTCCATCAGGCCCTCGTGGACGCACTCGAGCCAGACCCCCTGCGTCGCGGGGATCACGATGCAGCGCACGCCATCGGCGACGGTGCGTCCGCAGAGGACGTCGGCCGCGGCGCGCATGTCCTCGATCCGTCCGTTGGTGCATGAGCCAATGACCACCTGGTCGATCTTGATGTCACGGCTCTCGGCCACGGGGTGCGTGTTGGAGGGCAGGTGCGGCCAGGCGACGGTGGGCACCACGTCGGCGGCGTCGATGTGGATGACCTGCTTGTAGGCCGCGTTGGGATCGGGGTGGTACTCGACGATGGGACGCTGCGAGCGACGGCTCACGTACTCGCGGCACTTGTCGTCGACCTCGAAGAGGCCCGCCTTGCCGCCGGCCTCGATGGCCATGTTGGCGATGGTGAGGCGGCCCTCCACGGAGAGCGCCTCGATCGTGGAGCCCGCGAACTCCATCGCGCAGTAGAGGGCGCCATCCACGCCGATCTTGCCGATGACGTGGAGGATGATGTCCTTGGCCGAGGCCCCCTCGGGCAGCTCGCCCTCGACCTCGATGCGGATGGTCTCGGGAACCTTGAACCACGCGCGTCCGGTGGCCATGCCCACGCCGGCGTCCGTGGAGCCCACGCCGGTGGAGAAGGCGCCGATGCCGCCGTAGGTGCAGGTGTGGGAGTCGGCGCCAATCACGAGGTCGCCGGGCACCACGATGCCACGCTCGGGAAGAAGCGCGTGCTCGATGCCCATGCAGCCCTGCTCGTAGTAGTGCGTGATCTGGTACTCGTGGGCAAAGTCGCGGGTGACCTTGGTCTGCTCGGCGCTCTTGATGTCCTTGTTGGGGGCATAGTGGTCGGGCACGAGGCAGATCTTGTCCTTGTCGAAGACGCCGGCGCCAATCTCGCGCACGGTCTTGATGGCGATAGGGGCGGTGATGTCGTTGGCGAGAACGAGGTCGAGGTCGCACTCGACGAGCTGCCCGGGGACGACCTCCTCAAGCCCCGCGTGGGCGGCGAGGATCTTCTCGGCCATGGTCTGGGGACGTGCCATTTACTTGCCCTCCTTCGAGCGAGCGGTCTGGATCATGCGGTTGATGGCGTTCACGTAGGCCTTGGCGCTGGAGACGATGATGTCGTTGTCGGCGCCGCGGCCGGTGTAGACCTTGCCGTCCTCGGCCGTGATGCGCACCGTGACCTCGCCGATGGCGTCGATGCCGCGGGTGATGGCCTTGACGGAGAACTCCGCGAGGTCGCCGTGGACCGCCACGACCTTGTCAATGGCCTGGTAGGCGGCGTCGACGGGGCCGGTGCCGGTGGCGGCGACCACGTGGCGCACGCCCAGCTCGTCAGTGATCGTGGCCGTGGCCGTGGGGATCAGCGGGTCGCCGCAGGAGACCTGCAGCGCCTCGAGCGTGTAGACGGCCGCGACGTCGCGCTGGCGCTCCTGGACCATGGACTCGAGGTCCTCGTCGTAGACCTCCTTCTTCTGGTCCGCGATCTCCAGGAAGCGCTGGTAGACCTCGTCGAACTCGGCGTCCTCGAAGGTGTAGCCCAGCTCCGCCAGGCGGTGGCGCAGCGCGGCGTGGCCGGAGCGGGCGGAGAGAATGATCTCGGAGCCGGCCGCGCCCACGTCGGCGGGGTCGATGATCTCGTAGGTGTTGCGGGCCTTGAGGACGCCGTCCTGGTGGATGCCCGAGGAGTGCGCGAAGGCGTTGGCGCCCACGATGGCCTTGTTGGCCTGGACGCTCATGCCCGTGATGCGGGAGACGAGGTGGCTCGCGCGCGTGAGCTCGGTGGTCACGATGTCGGTGTGGGCGTCCAGCTCCTCGCCGTGCATCTTGATGGCCATCACGACCTCCTCGAGCGCGGTGTTGCCGGCGCGCTCGCCCAGGCCGTTGATCGTGCACTCGATCTGGCGGGCGCCGTTCTTGACGCCCTGGAGGGCGAGCGCCGTGGCCATGCCGAGGTCGTTGTGGGTGTGCACGGAGATGATGACGTCCTCGATGCCAATAACGTTGTCCGCGAGGCCCTTGATGCGGCGACCGAAGTCCTCGGGCAGCTGGTAGCCCGTGGTGTCCGGGATGTTCACCACGGTGGCGCCGGCCTTCACGACAGCCTGGATCACGCGCTCGAGGAAGGCCTGGTCGGCGCGGCCGGCGTCCTCGGCGTAGAACTCGACGTCCTCGACGTACTTCTTGGCGTACTCCACGCAGTGGATGGCCCGCTCGACGCACTCGTCCTCGGTGATGCGCAGCTTGTCGCGCAGGTGGGAGGGCGAGACGCCGATGCCGGTGTGGATGCGCGGGCGCTTGGCGGTCTTGAGCGCCTCGGCCGCGCGGTCGATGTCCTTCTCGACGGCGCGCGTGAGGCCGCAGACCACGCAGTCGTCACCGGCGATGCGGCCGATCTCCTGCACGGAGCGGAAGTCGCCCGGCGAGGAGATGGGGAAGCCCGCCTCGATGACGTCCACGCCCATGCGGATGAGCTGCTGGGCGATGACGAGCTTCTCCTCGGTGTTCATGGACGCGCCGGGGCTCTGCTCGCCGTCGCGCAGGGTGGTGTCAAAGATGTGGATCTTCCTGGTCATGTGAGTGCCTTTCTCCGATGCCTTCGTGGGGAGGGCCGCAGGGCGGCGGGGCTGATCACAAAAAGTGCCCCGTCCCCTCGGGGAGACGGCGGCACAGCTGGCGCGCGCAGGGGCGTGCTAACCCTAGCGCGCGCTGGTTAGGTCGAGTAGGTTGGCCTTGGCAAGCAGGAGGTCCCGGCTGCCGAGAAGCACGAGCGCGGACGCGCGCTCGGTAACTCGAATGACAGCAGCCCCATGCCGTACCATTGCCGGACCCCCTTGATGGTCGAGCGCCCCCAGCGGGCGCGATACGTCGCACTATGCCATAGATGACGCTACGGTCCACATTAGGATTCGGACCCGAAACAATCGATTCCGCGGACGGCGCGCGGCGACGGACGGGCGGCGGGTTCTTCTCGCCACGCGCACTGCCTCTCCTGTCCTTCCCTCCTCCCTCCCCTCCCTCGAGTTTGCACGAGCAAACGCGGCGCGCAATTTGGCCCCATCGATGACCGTCACTGCGTTTCTGCTGGTAGATAGGGTGATGGTGAATATGGGGCACCTATGGCCGTCGGAGTTTGCACGAGCAAACGTGGCGGGGCTCGCCATCTGGCGCCAGACGGAGTACCCTGAGCGGGTCATGACGCCCCTGCCAGGGAGGAACCATGTACCGCCTCATCGCCTCCGATCTTGACGAGACGCTGCTCGACTCCGGCCATCACGTGCCCGAGCGCGTCCGCGCCGCCATCTCCGCCGCCCGCGAGCGCGGCGTGCGCTTCGTCCCCGCGACGGGGCGACCCTTCGCCTCGGTGGCAGGCACGCTCGACGAGCTGGGCCTCTCCGACACGCCGGGCGAGTATGTCCTCTCCTTCAACGGCGGCGTCATCACCGAGAACTCCCGACCTGAGCCGCTCACCTCATGCGGACTCGACGCGCGGCGCGCCGCAGAGCTCTACGCGTTCGGCGCCCGACGCGGGTTCTGCATGCACCTCTACACGCTTGACCACGTCTACGTGAGCAACTACCTCCCCGAGGAGCGCTCCTACATCGGCGGGCGTATGAACATCGTCGAGACGGACGAGAAGGACCTGGGCTTTCTCGCCCGAACCGGGGAGCGCGTGGTCAAGCTCCTCTTCATGAGCCTCGACATGGACCTTCTGCGCTCAATCGCCGACGAGCTTGCTGACCTGGGCCTCACGGAGGGACTCGAGGTCGTCTATTCCTCGAACCGGTACCTCGAGTTCAACGCCCCGGGCATCAACAAGGGCGCCGGGCTGCTCGAGCTCGCGCGGATGCTCGGCATCCCGCCCGAGGAGACGATGGCGATCGGCGACAGCTCTAACGACATCCCCATGATCCGTGCCGCCGGCCTTGGCGTGGCCGTGGCGAATGCGACGGACGAGACCAGGGCTGCCGCGGACTACGTTTGCCGAGACAACAACGACGCTGGCGGAGTGGCGGAGGCAATTGAGAAGTTTGTCCTTCGCGCAAGGCACGCGTGACCACTCACCCCGAGATGCCCGCCAGCGCTCACTTTTCAAACGCTTAGGTGACCATAAGCTCACGGTATGCCATCCCTCGTCACAAAAATGTGGTAGGGGGTATGTCTCCCATCCCCCTAGTTATCTTTTTATAAATAACTATCTTAATCTTCAAGATGACGCTGAGGAATATTTTCCAAGATGTTTGTACCGTTAGCAGAAAAGTACTTAAACCTATATATTGACCCCGTATCATAATAAACATCATATCCGGCGCCATTGGAGGAGGGGACATGAGACTTGCCGATCACGTCGAGCTCTTCTCTCTGGGAGGCATCCCCATGGTGGGCAACCTGGAGACGGGCGGGGTCATCGGACTCACGGGCGCGGGCGAGACGCTCTGCCGGAAGATGTCAGAGCACGACGTTGCGGCGGACGGGATTCCCGCCGAATGCGAGTCGCTCGTAGAGCACCTGCGACGTGGGGGCTACCTCGCCTCCTCGGAATGTTCCACGACGCGTCGCGAACGCGTGCGCTCCGCATACCTGCACGTTACGCAGCGCTGCAACCTTCGCTGCAGGTTCTGCTACTCGGAAGGCGACGACAGGAACCTCCTGCCTGACCCCTCGGCCGAGCACCTGGACAGGGCAATCGGGGTACTCGCCTCGCTTGGGGCGGAGCGCCTCGTCATCTCGGGCGGTGAGCCGTTCCTCCGGGGCGACCTCCCCGACATCGCCCGCGCCGCCGCCACTGCGGGGATCGTAGAGATAGTCGTTCTCACCAACGGACTGCTCGTCAGCGAGAAGAACGTGGCGCCGCTTGCCGACGTCGTGAGCTGCATTGGCGTCGCGTTCGACGGGTGCTCGCAGGACGCCGACGCCCATCTGCGTGGGGAGCAGAACTTCGACCGACTTGCTGCCGCAGTCAAGACGATCCGCAGGGCGGGAATCGCGGTGCGGGTCCTCCCGACGATTCACGGGCGCAACCTCGAGGACATGGACCGCTATCGGGACGTCGCGCGCAAGCTGGGCGCAAGCGTGGGGTTCAGCATGCTCACCGCTCCCCTCTCCGAGCTCGGAGAGTTTGCGATCAACGACGACCAGCTCGCCGACCTGGGCCGTACCGCCGCCGATGACGGGCTCGACTACGGGGACGACCTGCCTGGGGGAGGTTCGCTCGGGGTCCGCAGGTCCTGCGGCGCGGGCGTCCGAACGCTCAGCGTTGCCACGGACGGAACGGTCTACCCCTGCCACATGCTGCACGACCGTCGCCTCGCCATGGGCAACGCCTTTTCCGACGATGCCGAGAAGATCATGGGCGGTGAGGTCGCGCGCCAGTTTGCCGAGCTCGACGCCAGGAAGTTCGATCGCTGTGACGCCTGCAGCCGGCGTCCGATGTGCGGTGGAGGGTGCCGCGCGCGGGCGCTCATGTCCACGGGCAGCCTCGCCGGATGCGACCCGTACTGCGCGCTCCCGAGCGCGTACTACGACCGCCTTGGCGAGCGCCTGCGGCAGCGATTCTCCGAAGGGAGGTGATTCACATGCTGTTTGAGATTGAGGGGCGCAATGGGTTCTGCGTCGACATAAACGGAATTGTAATTGGTATCTAGGAGTATTGATATGCCTGAGAAAATCAAGAAAGAGTACGGATATGCGTGCAAGATTTCAGCAATTGGAGCAACTTTTTTGTATGCACTATTTGCATACTGCCTACTCGCTCTAATCGTTCTCATCGTGGCTCTTTCATCATTTATTTCTGAATCTGTTCGATATGTATTTCCGACGCTTGCCCTAATTTCCCATGTTTCAACCACGGGCGCAGTATTCCTTCTAGCAGAATTCCTCCGGAGATTCCGAAAAGCAGATTCCCCTTTCGAAACAAAGCAATCGTTCAGGTTGTCTGGTGCAGCACTGTTTCTTGCGATAAGGACCCTGATTGACTGCTTTGTCCCCACTTTCAACCCAATTTCCACCTCTTCTGGTGCGGTAATTGTTCCCCAATCTGGTCCCGACCTCAAAGTCGTCGTGATGGTCGTCTTTCTCGTCTGCCTTGCGATGGTCGTTCGGTATGGAGATGCCCTCAAGGAAGATTCCGACGCTTTCGTTTAGTATTGTTAGACGAAATGAACGCCGTTCTGGAGGTGAAAAAGTTGCCTATCGTCATGCGACTTGACCGTGTCATGGCCGAGAGAAAGATTACGTCGACGGAGCTTGCCAAGAGAGTTGGCACCTCCACGGTCAACCTCTCCAACATCAAGAACGGCCACATCAGGGGAATGCGCTTCTCCACGCTTGAGGCCCTCTGCCAGGTCCTCAACTGCAAGCCGGGGGACATCATCGACTACATGACCCCCGAGGAGGAGCAGGCCGAGCGCACCCTCGGCGAGATCCGCGAGAGGAACTACGAGAAGCGAGGCTAGCGGTTAGTCACTCTTCTTGCTCCGGCATGCCACGCGCCGCACTGCCCCGCTCGCACACCCTCGGCGAGCGACGGTGGTGCGGCGCATCGTTCTTCTCGCCAGTCCGCAGCCAGGGGGGCTACTCCCAGGCGGCCCGCCCCATGAGGCGGAAGCGCTCGATCATCTCCCCGGTCATGCTCGCGCGGTCACCCGCGCGCTCCGGGGGAATCTCGTCACGCCTGAACCAGCGGGCCTCCTTGAGCTCTGAGTGGTCCACGCGCAGGGCGTCATCGCCGTCCACCTCGCACCAGAAGCCGACCATGAGCGTGTCGGTGAAGCTCCAGGGCTGGCTCTTGTAGAAGCGCAGGTTCTTGACGGAGAGCCCGACCTCCTCCATGACCTCGCGACGAACGGTCCCCTCGAGGGGCTCGCCGATCTCGGTGAACCCGGCGACGAGCGCCCAGAGCGCGGTGGTCCTCCCCGCGTAGCGCGTGAGTACGATGCGATCGTCCGCGGGGTCCTCGCCGCGGCTCACCACCGCGCAGATGACGCCCGGGCAGATCTTGGGGTACACGATCCTGGCGCACTCGGGGCACACGATCTCCCGGCTCGCGGGCGCGAGCTCCGTCGGCGCGCCGCAGCGGCCGCAGTAGCGGTTCTCTCGGTACCACCGGTCCAGCTGGGACGCCGTGGCAGCGGCGAAGAGCAGGTGCTGCGGCTCGGCCCGGCGCAGCCAGTTGACGGACTCGTACGTGAAGCCGGCCGGCGTCGCCACCCTGTCGTCGAGGGCGAGGAAGAACCGCTCCTCCCCGAGCGAGAAGAGATACGTCATGTGGGCGGGCCTGCGCGGGTAGTCCGCCAGACGCGGAAGCTCGATCTCCTCCCCCGCGTCCCCCGCATCGGCGTCGGTCCCGCCCACGTGCGTCACGTGGGTGAGGCAGCCGCCCTCGCGAAAGTGCAGGACATAGGAGCCGACAGCCGGCTCATGCGGCTCGAAGTGGTTGTCGAAGACGTGCTCGGCGCCAAACTCCTGAATCATGGCCTCTCCCGTCAGTCGAAGATGCGTACAGGATAGCCCTGGTCCGCGTTGAGAAGAACAGGGTTGTGGCAGCTCTTGGCGAATTCACGTTGCCGATATGGCAGCTATGGCAGCGGCGCGGAGACGCGACCTGCGGTTCTTCTCGCCCCCGCTGCGGAAAAGGGGGTCGTGGCAGCGCGAATATTGCCACGACCCCACATTCGACAACGCGGCCCCGTGGCCGTCTGCCAGAACCCCAGAAGCCGCAACGCGCGCCGCGGCCCGGCGTTACCCCCGCGCGCGGCGCCTGACGCCGAGCTCGCTCACGAGCACGGCAACGAAGATCGTGCCAAAGCCGAGCGCGATCCGAGGCGTGATGAGCTCGTGGTAGAAGAGCACGCTCGCCACCACGGCAAAGACGCTCTCCAGCGAGAGCAGGAGCGACGCCTGCGCGGGTGGCACGTGCGCCTGGCCGAGGTTCTGGAACACCATGCACACGCAGGACGAGAGCAGTACCAGATATGCCAGGGAGAACCAGGTGTCCGGGGAGGCGAAGACCGCCGGGGCGGGCGGCGTCTCCAGCACGAGCGCCGTTCCGAGCGCGACCACGGCGCTCACGGCGAGCTGGACCACCGTGAGCGTCATCACGTCGTGCGCCGACGAGAAGCGCGCCACGAGCACGATGTGCACGGCGAAGAGCACCGCCGCCACGAGCGTCATCCAGTCGCCGCCGCTCATGATGAGCGAGAGGTCGTCGCCGAGCGCGACCAGCCCCACGCCCACGATGGCGAGAACCGCCGCGAGCACGTTGCCCCCATCGGGGCGCCGGCGCGTGACCAGCCAGTTTATGAACGGCGTCATCACGCAGTAGGTGGCCGTGAGGAAGGCGTTCCTGCCCGGCGTGGTGTCATCGAGGCCGATGTTCTGCACCACGAAGGCCGCCCCGGACGCCAGGCCCAGGATCGCGCCCATGGCGAGGTGGCTCCCGTCGAGGTTGTCCCGCAGGCGCCGCCAGAAGAGCGCGCCCACGATGACGGCTGACGCGGCAAATCGTATGCCCATGAGCCACGCGGGCGGGATGTTGTCCAGTGTGTCCTTCATCACCACGAACGAGCCGCCCCAGATGGCGGCGCAGGCGGCGAGGGAGAGCTTCCAGGCCCACTGGGGCACGGCGACCTCCCCATGCCGCGTGCCCGGGCCGATGTTCTTCTCGGTATCCATGGTGGGAAAGTATAGCGCCGCCCAGCCGTGCGGACGCCCGCGCTCACCAATTGGAAACGGATAGAATCGTGCGATTCTGGTTATACATATAGCGATGCCAATACTACAAAGGAGCTACAAATGACGAGCTATGCCATTCGCGTCGACGAGAACCTCAAGGAAGGCGCCGCGAACGTCGCCCGGAGCTTCGGGCTTGACCTCGCGTCGGTGACGCGCGCGTTCTGGACCTACATGGTCCGCACCGGCTCCATCCCCATCACCTTTGACGGCGAGCAGCCCAACGAGGAGTCCCTCGAGGCCATCCGAGAGACCGAGGAGATCTTTGCGGCCCACGTCCCGGGAACCGGGTACAAGAACGCCCGGGAGCTTCTCGAGGCGGCGATGCAATGATGGGAAGGCTCGAGGCCAAGTTCGACCCCAAATTCTCCCGCGACCTCAAGCGACTTGAGAGGAAGAATGTCGACCCCTTTGCCCTTGAGCACGTCATCAACCTCATCCTCTCCAACACCCTCCCCGCCCGGCAGGAGCTCGTCCGCAGGCACAACATGCACCGGCTCGCCGGGCAGTGGGCGGGCTCCAACGAGTGCCACGTCTGCAACGCCGGGGACTGGCTGCTCGTATGGGCCGTGCGCGACAACCTCGCCGTCTTCCAGCGCACGGGCACGCATCGGGAGATCTTCCGCTAGGCGCCCGCCCGCAGCAGACAGGGCCCGCGGGGCGAGAAGAACGTCCGCCCGCGGCAGATTCGTGACGCTGCGGCCTTCTCGCCCTGCCATTTTGCCGTAAACTTATGGACGGGCTGCCCATTGGGCCGCCGCATGGCTCTGGCCGGTCTGAGGGGACCGGTTCGTTCGCGCCGGGGCATGGCACCGGCACAGATTCATGGAGAGGAGCAATACATGCAGTATTCCGCAGAAGTCGAGAATATGTGCCCGGTCGCCAAGGGCGCATATCACGGCCCCGCGCCCATCCCCGAGGAGGGCAAGTGGGTCCAGGCCAAGGAGATCAAGGACATCTCCGGCCTCACGCACGGCGTGGGCTGGTGCGCGCCCCAGCAGGGTGCCTGCAAGCTCACCCTTAACGTCAAGGAGGGCGTCATCGAGGAGTGCCTCGTCGAGACCCTCGGCTGCTCCGGCATGACCCACTCTGCCGCCATGGCCTCCGAGATCCTCCCGGGCAAGACCATCCTCGAGGCCCTGAACACCGACCTCGTGTGCGACGCCATCAACGTGGCCATGCGCGAGCTGTTCCTCCAGATCGTCTACGGCCGCTCCCAGACCGCCTTCTCCGAGGACGGCCTGCCCGTCGGCGCCTCCCTCGACGACCTCGGCAAGGGCCTGCGCACGCAGGTCGGCACCATGTTCGGCACCAAGGCCAAGGGCGCCCGTTACCTCGAGCTCGCCCAGGGCTACGTCACCCGCATGGCGCTCAACGAGAACAACGAGATCATCGCCTTCGAGTTCCTGAACCTCGGCAAGTTCACCGAGGCCCTCAAGGCCGGCAAGACCCCCGAGGACGCCATCGCCGGCGCCATGGGTCACTACGGCCAGTGGGAGAACGCCGCCAAGTACATCGATCCGCGCACGGACGAGGAGACCCACACGGTCGCCAACGTCTTCCCCGTTCACGAGTAGAAAGGGAGGGAAAACCAAATGGCAGTTTCGTTTGAGGGCTATGAGCGCCGCATCGACAAGATCAACAAGGTGCTCGCTGAGAACGGCATCTCCTCCCTCGAGGAGGCCGAGCAGATCTGCCTCGACAAGGGCGTGAACCCGCGCGAGATCGTCGAGGGCGTCCAGTCCATCGCGTTCGAGAACGCCAAGTGGGCTTACGTCTGCGGCTGCGCCATCGCCATCAAGAAGGGCGCCAAGAGCGCCTCTGAGGCCGCCGCCATGATCGGCGAGGGCCTCCAGGCCTTCTGCGTCCCCGGCTCCGTCGCCGAGGACCGCAAGGTCGGCAAGGGCCACGGTGACCTCGGCGCCATGCTCCTCGGCGACGACACCGAGTGCTTCGCCTTCCTGGCCGGCCACGAGTCCTTCGCGGCCGCCGAGGGCGCCATCGGCATCGCGCTCAACGCCAACAAGGCCCGCAAGAAGCCGCTGCGCGTCATCCTGAACGGCCTCGGCAAGGACGCCGCCCAGATCATCGCCCGCATTAACGGCTTCACCTACGTGAAGACCCAGTTCGACTACTTCACGAGCGAGCTCAAGGTCGTGGAGACCATCCCGTACTCCGATGGCCCGCGTGCCGCGGTCAACTGCTACGGCGCTGACGACGTCCGCGAGGGCGTTGCCATCATGTGGCACGAGAACGTCGACATCTCCATCACCGGCAACTCCACCAACCCGACGCGCTTCCAGCACCCGGTTGCCGGCACCTACTTCAAGGAGCGCGTGCTCGCCGGCAAGAAGTACTTCTCCGTCGCCTCCGGCGGCGGCACCGGCCGCACCCTGCACCCGGACAACATGGCCGCCGGCCCCGCCTCCTACGGCATGACCGACACCATGGGCCGCATGCACTCCAGCGCCCAGTTCGCCGGCTCCTCCTCGGTGCCCGCGCACGTCGACATGATGGGCCTCATCGGCATGGGCAACAACCCCATGGTCGGTGCGACCGTCGCCTGCGCCGTCGCCGTGAACGCCGCGCTCAACGAGTAGCGCCCGCGCCACTGGCGTCAGGTTTATTTGGCACAGGGGCCGTCACCTTCGGGTGGCGGCCCCTTTCGCATGCCAATGTGCCAGTGTCACGCCAGTAGCGTCAGGTTTATTTGGCATGCCAGTGGCGTCAGGTTTATTTGGCACGCGCCGTCACACGCTCAACCACGCCTCTCCCCACCCCAGTAAGCCGCTCGACGGCCCTCGCAGACAGGCCCGAACCTCTCAGCAGCCTCAGCGCCTCGTCCCTCCTCTCCTGCGGAAGCGCCTTCACCTTGCCGGGATCTCCGAGGCCGGCGTCATCCAGCAGTCCACGGGCCGCGATTACAACCTCGTCCGTTCCACGACAAAGCCCCATCGGGGCATAGGGCTCCACCCCCTTGGCGTCGTCCCGGCAAAGCTCCACAAACCCCGACTGGCCGCCAAGCATTTCAAGGACGAGGGAGGTGTCGGCGACCTCGACCCTCGGCACACCGCCGGCATACTCTCGATAGCTGCTCCAGTCGTACTGCTCCGCCGAGCAGATTCCCGCCCTCTCAGGATTGAGGTGAAGATACCTGACGGCAGCGAGCAGATATCGCTCTCCCTCTATCGGAGCGCTCGAGAATCTCCCCTGAAAGACATGCCCCACATGTCCCGTCCTGCAATTGAATCGCCTTGCATAGCTCGTGAGCACGCGTTGCATGACATCGCTGAGACTCTGCTCGCAATCGAGCAGGATGAGATGAACGTGGTTGGGCATGAGACACCATCCAAGGATGTCAACACCCGCCCTCCTTGCGCTCTCGCCCAACGTGGTAATGAATGACATCCGATCGACATCATCCTCAAAGATGAGCTGCCGACCACTCCCCCGCGATACAACGTGGTAGATTCCCGACTCCGAGACAGCCCGTGCCATGCGTCCCCCTTACCTTCGACCTGCTCCAAGGGTATGACTCGACACGCATCCTCTCCCTCTCGTTCTCTAATTCATAATTTATCTATTTCGTTAAGGAGATAACTGATAGATAACTGTAAGTAAAGGTCAGTCACGCGCTTTTCTGTGCACAGGACGCTCAAACAAACGCGCCAAACAAACCTGACGCCAGTGGCATGCCAAATAAACCTGACGCCAATGGCATAGGTGGTATCGGTTTCGGCGAACGGCGTTGCGGGCGGCCGCCGTTGTGGTACAGTACCCGCTTGATCTGAATTCACCCGCGGACTGGGAGGATTGAAGACATGGACGCCACCGACCTCGACCTTGCACGTGCCCTGCTCATCGCCAACAAGGACGCCACCCTCGTGGCCGTTCGCGGTGACGAGATCGTCGTCTGCCACGAGCGCGGCGTGAAGCCGCTCCTCAAGATGATCGCCGAGGGCCGCAGCCTCAAGGGCTTCTCCGTCGCCGACAAGGTCGTCGGCAAGGCCCCTGCGCTCCTCTATGCCGTGCTCGGACCTGAGGCGGTCTTCTCCCCCGTCATGTCCTGGACCGGTCGTGCGGTCCTTCTCGCCGCCGGCATCTTCGTCAGCCACGACGTCCTCGTGCCCCACATCAGCAACCGCGCCAAGAGCGGTCAGTGCCCCATGGACGAGTCCGTCACCAACGTCTGGGAGCCCTACGAGGCCGTCGACGTCCTCAAGGAGCGCGCCCGCCAGATGGCGCTCATGGCGTAGCACCTCACGCCTCACACAAGACGAGCGCGGGGCGAGAAGAAAACTCTTCTCTCCCCGCGCTTTGTGCCCCTCGCG
>NZ_JBQXES010000004.1:72546-109186 GCF_052599055.1 Thermophilibacter sp. ZX-H3
GTCAGGTTTATTTGGCACGCGAAGCAAGCGTGCCAAATAAACCTGACGCCAGTGGCGTGTCGCCTTTGTCGGGTTAGAGGCCCATCTCGGCCTTGAGTCGGGCGAGCTCGTCGTCGACGGCGGCGCTGTCGGCCGCGCCCGCGTACTTCTCGGCGAGGCTCTCGGCGTCGTCGACGGGCTCGGTGTTGAGCTCGGCCATGGCGTCGGCCGTGTCGAGCATCCGGTCGGCCTTCTCCTCCATGCGGTTGAACGCCTCGATGGCGCTCTCGGCCTTGTCGGCGCCGGAGGTGTAGCCGGCGACCTTCTCCTGCGTCTTGGCGACGGCCATCTTGGCCTTGATCGTCTCGCGGCGGCTCTTGAGGTCCTCGATGTCGCTCACGAGCTTGTCGTGCATCTGGCGCATCTTGTCGGCGTTGGCCTTGGCCGCGTCGGCGGCCTTCTGGAGCTCGGCGCCAGCCGTCTCGAGCTTCTGCTTCTTGGCGAGAAACACGCGGGCGTCGCCCTCGTTGCCGGCCTTGAGGGCCTTCTTGGTGAGGTCCTCCATGCGGGAGACCTCCTCCGCGTTGGCGTCAGCGGCGCGCTTGGTGCGAGCCTCCTCGGCCATGACGCCGGCGGTCTCGCGCTTGACGTCGGCGAGCGACTCGGTGAGGTCGACGAGGTACTGGTCGACCATCTTGGCCGGGTCCTCGGCCTTGTCCAGCAGCTCGTTGATGTTGGCCTTCACGATGGTGGTGAAGCGGTCAAGAATGCCCATGACGGTTCCCTTCTAGTCCTTGTCCTCGTACTTGTCCGCGAGGTCCTCCACATCCTTATCCCCGAACTTCTCGAGCGGGGTGTTGAGAATGTCCTCCATCCTCTGCTTCTCCTCGGCCTCCTTGGCCTTGCGGCGCTTCACGACATACGCGATGCCGGCTCCGACCGCGACGACCAGGATGACGCCCCCCACGACGAGCATCGTCGTCTTGCCCTGCTGCTCCTCCTCGGCCGCGGACATGATCTTGTCCGCAGTGCGGGAGAAGGCGTCCGAGAAGACCTCCTCGTCGGTGTCCGCGTTGTTGTACGCGTAGTCAAGCTCGTCGGCCAGGATGTCGAGCGCCTCGGTGTCCATTATGGCCGAAGCCGCGGTTCCGACCGTGTACCCACAGTTGAAGGTGCCGTCCCCTGCGTCGCAGAACACCAGGAGGAAGTGACCCTCGTCCTGGAAGAGCTCGCCGTAGAGCTGCTCGGCACGCGCGGTCAGCTCGTCGACCGAGGTCGTCGTGCCGTTGGGAAGGATATAGACATACGGCTGGACGCCCGTCTTGTCGTAGAAGTCCTCAAGTCCCTCGGTAAGACGTCCGGCGCTGTGAATCCAGTCTCCGTCCGCGTCCGTGTAGTAGTCCGTGCGTGTCACGGCGTCAGCGGGGAGCTTCTCGCGGACCGTGGCGGACGCCTGGCCGTCGGAGTAGCTCGTGCCGTACGAATAGGAGTCTGAATAGCCTCCGCCGCAGGTCGAGAGGCCGGTTGTGAGCAGGGCGATAAGCAGGGCGGCCAGGATGAGGCCCATGATGCCGCCCAGGCAGCCACCGCAGCCGCTGCCCATGGCGACGCCGCCCGGCGCGGGGGAGCGACGAAATCCGCCGAAGCCGCCGAAGAACGGCACGCCCATGTGCACATGGGGACGAGGGGCAGGGCCAGGCCCGCCAGGAGGGGGGCCGCCCGCGGGGCGCCCGCCGAAGCCGCCGAAGCCGCCGCCCGAGCGACCGCCGGACCCCCTGAAGCCGCCCCCGCCGGAGAAGCCACCGGAACGACGACCGCCGCCGGAGAAGCCACCGCTGCGCCCTCCGCCGGAGAAGCCTCCTCCACCGCCGCCAGACCTGCCCATAGGGACCCCTCTCGTCATTGTCTCTTCACTCAAGTATACGGGGAGCTGGTGACGTCGTTTGCGTCGACCCGGGTGCCGTGCCGCCGGCGTGCCACTGGCGTCAGGCTTATTTGGCGTGCCACTGGCGTCGGGCTTATTTGGCGCGATTTAGGTCGCGCCAAATAAGCCCGACGCCAGTGGCACGCCAAATAAGCCTGACGCCAGTGGCACGCCGGGGGCTTCAACCCTGCATGGAAGTCCAAAGGGCGAGAAGGGCGACGATCACGAGCCCGAGCACCACGACATTGACGCAGCCGATCGTGAGACCGGCCTTGAGGGCGCCGAGGGCCATCCAGATCCGTTCCTTCGTGGTGAGCTCGACCCGGGGCCGACGGGGGACCCGGGGCTCGACGTCCCGTCTGCGCTCGGGCACGTGACCAAGGAGCGACGGCCGCTCCACCGCCGACATGTCGGCGATGACGCGGCCGTCATCCTCGAAGTCGTTCTTCTCGCGGCGTCCTGCTGCCACGACGCGCCCTACTCGTCGTAGAGGTGGCAGGAGACGAAGTGGCCCGGCTCCAGCTCCTTCTGCTCGGGCGCGATCTCCTTGCAGCACTCCTTGGCAAACGGGCAGCGCGTGTGGAACTTGCAGCCCTTGGGCGGGTTCGCCGGCGAGGGGATGGAGCCCTCGAGCACGATGCGGTTCTGCTTGGCCTTGGGATCCGGGATGGGGATGGCCGAGAAGAGCGCCTTCGTGTAGGGGTGCAGCGGGTTCTTGAAGATGTCGGCCGTGTAGCCGTACTCGACCATGCCGCCCAGGTACATGACACCCACGGCATCCGAGATGTGCTCGACGACGGAGAGGTCGTGGCTGATGAAGAGATAGGTGAGCCCGCGCTCCTCCTGCAGGTCGTGCAGGAGGTTGATGATCTGCGCCTGAATCGAGACGTCGAGCGCCGAGACGGGCTCGTCGCAGACAATGAACTCGGGGTTCAGGGCGAGGGCACGGGCGATGCAGATGCGCTGGCGCTGGCCGCCGGAGAACTCGTGCGGGTAGCGCATCTTGTGGTACGGCTGCAGGCCGCACTCCTCCATCACCTTGTCGATGTAGTCGTCGAGCTCGTCCTTGGGGACGAGGTTGTGCTCGCGGACCGCCTCGCCCACGATCTCGGAGATCGGGAGGCGCGGCGAGAGGCTCGAGTACGGGTCCTGGAAGATGATCTGCATCTTGGTGCGGGCGTCGTGGAGCTCCTTGGCGCTGAGGCTGTAGACCTCGCGTCCGTTGAAGAGCACGTCGCCGCCGGTCTTCTCGCCCGCGAGGCGCAGGATGGTGCGACCCGTGGTGGACTTACCGCAGCCGGACTCGCCCACGAGGCCCATCGTGTGGCCGCGGCGCAGCTTGAAGGAGACGCCGTCGACGGCCTTCACGTAGCCCTGCACGCGGTTGAACATGCCCCCCTTGATGGGGAAGTACTTCTTGAGGTCGTTGACCTCGAGGATGATGTCGTCGCTCTTGGCGGAGGCGTCGGTGGACGTGACGTCCACGGCCGTGTTCGCGGAAGCCATGCTACTTCTCCTCCCCCTTGGTGTCGGTGCCGGTGATGAGATTGTCGAGAACCGCGGCGGTCTCATTGGCCGCCTCGGCCGTCGCATTGTCGTAGTAGCGGTAGCAGCTCACCTCGTGCGTGGGCGAGAGGCGCACCATGTGCGGGTACTCGCCGGAGCATGCCTTGACGCAGAGCTCGCAGCGGTCCTTGAAGTAGCAGTAGTCCGGCATGTTGACCGGGTTGGGGACCTTGCCCGGGATGGAGTAGAGGCGCTCCACCTTCTTGCCCACGACCGGCTTGGAGGCCATGAGGCCGATGGTGTAGGGGTGAGCCGGGTGGTCGAAGATCTCCTCGGCAGTGCCGCGCTCGACGATGCGGCCGGCGTACATGACCACGACGTAGTCGGCCATCTCGGCGACGACGCCCAGGTCGTGCGTGACGAGGATGATCGAGGAGTTGATCTTCTCCTTGAGCGAGCGAAGCAGGTCGAGGATCTGCGCCTGGATGGTCACGTCGAGGGCCGTGGTGGGCTCGTCGGCGATGATGATGCGCGGGTTGCAGGCGAGCGCGATGGCGATCATGATGCGCTGGCGCATGCCGCCGGAGAGCTCGTGCGGGTACATCCCGTAGACGCCCTCGGAGTTGGCGATGCCGACGGTCTCGATCATCTCGATCGCGCGGGCCTTGATCTGCTCCTTGGACCAGTCCTTGCCGTCGTGGAGGGCGATGACCTCCTCGATCTGCTCACCCACCTTGAAGACCGGGTTGAGCGAGGTCATGGGCTCCTGGTAGATCATGGAGACCTCGGAGCCGCGGATCTTCTGCATGGCCTCCTCGGGCGCCTTGGTCACGTCGATGGCGTGGTCGCCGAGGTTGAGGCGGATGGAGCCACCCGTGACCTGGCCCTGCGGGCGCTGCAGGAGCTGGATGAGCGAAAGGCACGTGACGGACTTGCCGCAGCCGGACTCGCCCACAACGCCCACGGTCTTGCCCACGGGGACGTCATAGGACACGCCGTCGACGGACTTGACGACGCCCGTGTCGGTGAAGAAGTACGTGTGCACGTCATCGAACTCGACCGCGTTGCCCGGGTCGCGCATCTCGCACGCGTACTCGGAGGGGTCGACGTTCTTGCGCTTGCGCTTCTTCTCGTACTCCTGCGTGATCTTGCGGTTTTCCTTGGAGATGCGACGGGACTCCTTCGCGGAGAGGTAGCCCGCCTCCTTCTTCTTCTCGGATCCAAACATTGGCTGCCCCTCCCTAGCGGTTCATCTTGGGGTCGAAGGCGTCGCGCAGGCCGTCGCCCACGAAGTTGAAGCCAAGGACCGCGAGCAGCAGGCAGATGCCGGCGGGAATCCAGATGAACCAGTAGTTGGTCATGACGAAGGCGTTGTTGACGTCGGAGATGATGTTGCCCCACGAGGCGAACGGGAACTTCACGCCCAGGCCGAGGAACGAGAGCGTGGCCTCGGTGATGATCGTGGAGCCCAGGCTCATGGTGCAGGAGACGATCAGCTGCGGCATGACGTTGGGGATGAGGTGACGGACGATGCGGTGCGGAATCGAGATGCCCGTGGCCTCGGTGGCGAGCATGAACTCCTGCTCGCGCAGGGACAGGATCTGGCCGCGCACCAGACGCGCGATGGAGGGCCAGGACAGGAAGCCGAGGATGAGCATGAGGTAGATCATGCGGATCCAGGGGTCGAGGCGCATGGCGTCCATCGCCGAGCCGAGGATGATGATGATCGGCATCGAGGGCAGGCAGTAGAAGATGTCGACGATGCGCATGATCAGGTTGTCCACCCAGCCGCCGAAGTAGCCGGAGATGCCGCCCATGATGACGCCGAGGCCCGCGGCGATAAAGACGACGATGAAGCCGATGATGAGCGAGACGCGGCCGCCGTACATGAGGCGCGTGAGCATGTCCATGCCGTTGCCGTCGGTGCCGAGCCAGTGCTCGGCCGAGGGGCTCGCATAGCGGTCGTAGACCAGGTTCTCCGTGGTCTCGGTGACGTTGTAGACCTTGGAGTAGGCGTCATAGGAGATCGTGTAGGTGTGCTCGGCGCCGCTGGCGTCGGTGTAGGCGACGTCGCTCACGTCTGCGGAGACGGCGGTGAGCAGCGCCTCGCGAAGGTCGTCGGGGATGACGGTGTTGCCGTCGGAGGCCGAGATCACGAACGGGCTCACCATGGCGACGGTGGCACCGGAGGCGTCCATGACGTTGCCGGACTCGTCGAACGAGTAGGTCTGGCCGTCAGCCTCGAAGGTGTTGCCGGCGGCCTGGGCCTCGGCTGCCTCCTCCGCGGCGTTCTCCTCGCCGCCCTCGACCACGACGACGCCCTCCTCGGTCACCTCGGGGGCGGGGGCGGCGTCGCCGGCCGCAGTCGCGTTGGAGACGGCCGTGATGGCGGCGATCTGGAAGTCGAAGGAGAGCGCCGACGCGCCGGACGGAACGCTCACGACCTCGGTGGAGGCGTAGGCCACGACCTCGCCGCCCTGCCTGAACACATAGAGGTCGGGCGCGGGCTGCTCGATCGTGTAGGTCACGCCGCTACGCTCGAAGGACGTCGCGCCGGAGCTGATGGCCGTGTTGGCGCTGGACTGCACGAGGGCGCCGAAGTCGGCGTCGGGCGCGGCCGCATAGCGCAGCGAGGTGGTCTCGGTGATGCCCGCGTACTGGGTGTCGAGCTTCGTCATCGTGGAGAAGGTCTGGTCCTGGCCATAGGGGCTCACCAAGCCGCCGATGAACGAGAACACGAACATCACGACGAGGATGACGAGGCCGACGACCGCGAGGCGGTTGCGGAAGAAGCGCTTGGCGATAAGGGCGCCCGGCGAGAGCACCTTCACGCGACGGTCGTCGTTGAGGGAGTACTCCTGCGCATCGTCTCTCGACTGGTCGTTCTTCTCGGCGGGCATGCCGTTCTTGGAATCGCTCATGAGTTACACCCGCCTTCCTAGGAGATGCGAACGCGGGGGTCGACCACCGCGTAGAGGATGTCGGTCAGGAGGTTGGAGAGCAGCGTGATGATGGCGATGAACGTGAGGAAGAACATCGTGTACGGGATGTCGCCTCCGGTCATGGCCTGGTAGGACGTGTAGCCCGTGCCCGGGATCATGAAGAGGGTCTCCGTGATGAGCGCGCCGGAGAACAGGCCCGGGAGCGAACCGCCGATGACGGTCACGAGCGGGATGAGCGTGTTGCGGAAGGCGTGCTTGTAGATGACCTTGTGCTCGGGCAGGCCCTTGGTGCGCGCCGTGCGGATGTAGTCGGCGTTGAGCACCTCGAGCATGTTGGTGCGCGTGTAGCGCATGAGCGAGCCGATCTGAATCACCGTGAGCGTGACCACGGGCATGATCATGTGGTTCACCATGTCGAGCGCCTGGCCAACGGCATCGAGCTGGGCGAAGTCGCGCCCCATGAGGCCGTAGAGGTCAAACCAGCCGAGCCCGACCGAGAAGATCAGCTTGAGCAGCGTCGCGAAGAAGAAGGTGGGCAGCGAGATACCCGCGAGCGCGACGGCGGAGATGATGTAGTCGGCCTTGGAGTACTGGTGCGTGGCGGCCAGGATGCCGAGCGGGACGGCGATGGCCGTGGAGAGCACGAAGGCGATGCCGCCCATGGCGAACGAGATGCCGATGGTGTTCTGGAACTCGGTCAGAACCGGCACGTTGAACTTCCAGGAGTCGCCGAAGTTGCCGGTCAGGAAGTCGCCGAGCCAGGTAACGTATCCGATGGGCACCGGCTGGTCGAGGCCGTACTGGGCGTTGAGCTGGGCCATCCACTCCTCGAAGGACTTGGCGCCCGGCGCCTGGGAGAGCTGCATCGCCATGGTCTCCACATAGGAGGACGGCAGCGCGCGCATCAGGCCGTAGATGATGAAGGTCACGCACAGCAGGATGATGACCGAGATTCCGATGCGCTTGACGATATAGGTTCTCACGTCGCAAACGCTCCTCTCACTTGTGCCCGACTCTCGCGGGCAGCAGAGACCCCGTTTCTGCGCTGGAAGGCGCAGTTCCTCTGTCTTCCAGCACGGGAAGGAGGTCTCTCAATCCAACAGGGGGCCAGCCCCTAGCGATGGCGCGGGGCGCGACGGCACTCGGCCGTCGCGCCCAACACGATCTACCTGGGAAAAGGACTTACTTGAGCTCGAGCTTCTCGATCTCGTCCTTCCAGGTCCAGTACGGGGTCTGGTCCTGGACGACGGAGTCGATGTTCACGCGCTCGGAGGAGACGAGGGTGCACTCGCTGCGCTGGTAGACGGGCAGCTCGACGCCCCAGTCGAGGATGATGTCCATGGCCTCCTTGTAGATGGCCTTGCGGCTCTCGGTCTCGAGCGTCTGGCGACCGGCCTCGATGAGCTCGTCGAGGTCAGCGTCGTTGATGCAGTAGTAGTTCGTGGAGCCCTGGCTGTGGTAGAGCTGGTACATGTCGGGATCGGCCGTGGACTGCCAGGCGGCGCACCACATCTCGGCCTCGCCGGACTGGTAGGAGGCGAAGAGGTCGGAGGCGTTGGCGATGTCGTTCACGATGAAGTTCATGCCGATCTCGGAGAAGGCGTTCTTGGCCTCCTGCAGGATCATGAAGGTGGGGTGGTCGCCCTGGCCGCCACCGCCGATGTTGCACTGGTACTCGAGCTTGGCGCCCTCGGGGGCAGCGGTGAGCTTGCCGTCAGCGACGGTATAGCCCGCGGCCTCGAACCAGGTGAGCGCGCCGGCCTTGGCGGCCTCGATGCGCTCGTCGTCGCTCATGCCGTCGGTGAAGAGCGGGTTGCCGGAGGCGTCGGTGGAGTAGCAGACCGCGTAGCCCGGGTCGGTCTCGTTGGGGGACGCCCAGGAGGACGTGGAGATCGGGTAGTTGAGGACCGACGCGGTGTCGCCGTAGTAGGAGGCGACGCCGGAGGCGCGGAACGGCGAGATCACGGTGCAGATGGCCTTGCGCAGCGCCTTGGAGGCGTCGGAGGCGGGGTCGCCCGCGACGTTCACCTTGTTGGCGGAGATGGCCAGGTAGCCATAGCCGCGGTAGTCGTGCAGGAAGGTGGTGATGACGTCGCCGGAGGTGGAGTCGTTGCCGTTGATCTCCTTGATCTGGCCCTCGACCTCCATGGAGTAGGACGGCTGGGAGATGTCCAGCGTGCCGGCCTGGACGCCGGTCACCATGTCGGCCTCCTGCGACTCAACGAGGTTGAGGTGGGCGGTCTTCGGGGCGCCCTTGTAGTACTCCTCGTTGGCGGACATGTGGACGGTGCCGGAGGTGTAGTCGTCGAACTTGAAGGCGCCGGAGCCCATGGGCTGGCCGTTGAGGCCGCGGGCCTTGGAGAGGTCGCCCTTGGTGAAGCCGAAGGAGTTGTTCTCGTAGTCGTAGAGCGACTCGTCGCCGTAGTACTTGTAGGAGCACGGGGCGATGGAGAGCTGGTAGATCATCGTCGCGTCGACGCCGTTGGTGACGACGGACATGTTGTAGTCGTCAACCTTGACGATGCCCGCGACGTTCGGGGCGGCCTCGCCGGTCTCGACGCCCTGGGTGCCCATGTTGTAGACGTCCTCGGGGATGAGCTCGGAGAGGGCGGTGCCGGCCGTCTCGGCCTCGCACGCGGAGAAGTTCCAGTCGTAGTTGGCGCCGATGGCCTCGAAGAAGTCGGTGGCGGTGGCGTCGGCGGGCAGGTCGGGGTAGGCCCAGCCAGCGGCGGCGGAGGCGACGTCGGTGGCGCCGTTCTCCATCATGTAGTCGACGATCTCCTGGGCGAACTTGGTGCCGCCGTCGTCAACGGCCGCCCAGAAGGCGTCCTGCTGCTCCTGGGTGAAGTAGGTGAAGTCGGTGTTCTCGCGGCCGGCGTTGCCGATGAGCGAGGCCAGCGTGGCCATGCCGGAGCGGTACTCCGCGAGGCCCTTGATGTCGTTGGAGTAGAGGGTGGCCGACCCGTCGTAGGTGGGGTCGAAGTAGGAGTAGAACGTGAAGATGATGTCGTCCACCGTCATGTTGGAGCCGTCGTGGAACTTGAGGTCGTCACGGAGCTGGACGTTGTAGTTGACGGTGCCGTCGGCGTTCTCGACCATCTCGATGTTGGCCGGGCCGGTGTAGGTGTACTCGGTTCCGTTGTACTCCTTGGTCTCGCCCTCGATGCCGTTGTAGATGGGCTCGGCCATGCGGTCGGTCGCGAGGAGCGTGATGTTGTTGAAGCTCACGACGTCCTGGTCGGCCGCAGAGGCGGTGAACAGCGGGCAGAACTTGCCCTCGAGGCCGTTGGTGGACGCAACGAGGGTGCCGGCGTGATCGGACGTGGCCTCGCCGCCGTTGCTGGTCTCGCCGCCGTTGCCGCCGTTGTTGCACGCGGCGAGGGCGAGGGCGCCCATCGTGGCTGCGGAGAGCCCGAGCATCCTTCTTCTGGTTACGAGCATCTTTCCCTACCTTCCTCCCATGTGGGGATCGTTTTCAACCGGCGCACTTCCCCGAGCGCGTCCGGCGGAGAGCCTCGGTGCAGGATACCTAGTATCTCACACTCCCGATGAATGTTACTTTTTGGAAATCTTAAAAGCGACTGGAGCGGTATCGCTTTCACGCACTGGTTACAAACTGGTTTCACCAGACGTGAACCTGCCACGGTCCGTCAATCGGGGGCAGCCTCCGATTGGCAGGCCTGGGCGCGCCACTCTTCCTCGAGGATCGCCATGAGGACGTCATCGCAGTAGGTGCCGTCGGGCAGGAGTATGGCATCGTGCAGGACCCCCTCGCGACGGAAGCCGGCGCGCTCGTAGACGCGCTCCGCGCGGGGGTTGATCGAGAAGACGTCCAGCTCGAGGCGGTGCAGGCCCAGCTCCGCAAAAGCATAGTCGCGCGTGAGGGCCACGGCCCAGGAGCCGAGCCCCCGGTCGCGCCCCGCCGTGCCGAAGATGCAGATCCTGAAGTTGGCGCTTCTCGCCCGCCAGTCGATCTCATTGATGACGCTCTCCCCCAGAACGGCGCCTCCGGGCGAGAGGATCAGCAGGTCGCGACGGTCCGGGTCATCCACGCAGCGCAGGAAGAAGCTCGTGGCCTCGTCCTTCTCGTACCGATCCCGGCTGCCCGTGAGGAGCGCCGCCTCCGCGTCGAGCGTCGAGAGCCCCGCCCAGTACGCGTCCACGTCCCCGGCGCGGGCGAGCCGCAGCACGTGCCCGTCCTCGCGCTCCCAGCGTACGTCCGTCTTCTCCATGGGGCCTCCGTTCTTCTCGGCGGTTTCTCTCGACGGCTCTTCTCGACGGCTCTTCTCGGCTCGTCCGCCCGCTCCTTGCCCCGACCGCACCCCCAGCCCTCGCTTAGGTGAGCACAATCGTTGAACCATCGTGCACCGATTTCTTAGGTGAGTAAGATACTCCCAGCTCGCAGCAGATCTCTGCCACTAGGTGAGCAGCGATGATTGAATGTTCTTGCTCACCTAAGCGAGTCACCTAAGCGAGCAGGCCCCCGAGCCTGGCGGCCCCGCCAATTGGGGGACGTCCCCAACTAGCAGGACTCCCACTCGGTGGCGAGGCAGAGGCGGCGCAGCGTAACCAGCGCCACGACCGAGACCGCCTCGCAGGCGAGAAACGCGAAGTCCGCCGCCACCGGCGACGACCCGCCCGTGGCGAGAAGGACGACCTCCCCCACCACGGCGACGAGGCCGAGCGCGGCCGCCGCGACGCAGCGTCGCGGCAGCGCGCCCACGGTCTCGTCCCGCACGTAGACGCGCACGCGCTCGCCGGCGACGGAGAGCCTGCCCATGCCCCAGAGCACCGACACCATCGCCACGAACTGCGCGACATACGGCAGCACCACGTAGGGACAGCCGGAGAGCCCCGCCGGGTTGGCGAGCGACGCGCCGAGCACGGCAAGCGTCGCCACGCCGCACGCCACCCACAGCGTGGCGACGAGGCGGCGCCGGTCCTGCCCCCCGGCCAGGCGAACGTGGTCGCCGAGGTAGGCCATCTTGCCGTTGTCGTCAGGCCCAAAGTCCTTGAGCCGCTCGCGCGCCTTCTTCCTCACGTTCTTCTCGCCCTTCCCCTGGCGTGCAAAAGTGCCTGTCCCCTTTGCACGCTACTCGATGCCGGTGAGGTCGTAGGACTCGAGCCAGGCCGTGGCGCGCTCGCAGATGGCCTTGAGGCAGCCCTCGTCAAAGGGCGAGGTCATGCCCGCGTGGGCGAGAAGGTCCGTGAAGGCGCGCGTGCCGCCCTGGCGCGTGTAGGCCATGTAGTGCTCCCACGCAGCCTTGAAGTCGTCCTGCGACATCGCCCAGAACTCGAGCGCCACCGTCTGCGCGAGGCAGTAGTCGATGTAGTAGAGCGGGTTCTCGTAGATGTGGCTCTGGCGCTGCCAGCCCTCGCCCTCGGCGTAGAAGGGGATGTCGCCGTCGAGGCGCATCCACGGCATGTAGACGCCGAGCAGGCGCTTCCAGGTGGCGTGGCGCTCGGCGGGCGTCATCTCGGGGTGCTCGTAGACCTCGTGCTGGAAGTGGTCGACCATCGTGCCGTACGGGATGAAGGTGATGGCGCCGGCCAGGTGCGCGTAGCGGTACTTGCGCGCGTCGTCGCCGAAGAACTCCTCGGCCCACGGCCAGGCCATGAACTCCATGGACATGGAGTGGACCTCGCAGGCCTCCGTCGAGGGCATGGAGAGCGTGATGGGCACCACATGGGTGTTCATGTAGTAGGAGAACGCGTGGCCCGCCTCGTGCGTGACCACCTCGACGTCGCCCTGCGTGCCGTTGAAGTTGGCAAAGATGAAGGGCACGTCGTAGTCCGGGATCTGCGTCATGAAGCCGCCGCCGGCCTTGCCCTCGGTGGAGAGGACGTCCATGAGGTCGCGCTCGAGCATCATGTCGAAGAAGGCGCCGGTCTCGGGGCTGAGCGCGCGGTAGAAGGTGCGACCGGCCTCGAGGACGTCATCGGCGGTGCCGCGCGGTGCAGGGTTGCCGGAGCGGAAGGAGAGCGCCTCGTCGGCAAAGGAGAGCGGGTACTCCACGCCCAGGCGCTCGGTCTGCGCGCGGTAGACCTTGTCGGCCAGCGGCACCACGTAGGTGCGCACGGCCTCGCGGAAGCGCTCCACGTCCTCGCGGCCGTAGGAGAGCCGCCCCATGCGGTCGTAGCCGAGCGGCAGGTAGTTCTCGTAGCCGAGCTTCTTGCCCATGGCGTCGCGCACGTGGGTGAGCTCGTCGTAGATGCGATCAAAGTCCGCCTGGTGCTCCTTGTACCAGGTGCCCTCAGCCTTCCAGGCGGCCAGGCGCTGGGCGTCATCGGCCGACTTCTTGAACGGGGTGAGCTGGGAGAGCGTGTAGGTGCCGCCCTCAAAGGGGATCTGCGCGGAGGCGATGAGCTTCACGTACTCCTGCGCGAGGGCGTTCTCGCGCTTCATGTCCTCGACGATCTGGGGCTTGATGGTGCGGCGCTCCTGCTCTGCCTGGGCAAAGAGCAGCTCGCCGTACTTCTCGGCCAGCTGGGCGCGGAAGGGCGTGGCAAGAAGCGCCGCGGTGAAGGCGTCCGAGGCAGACTGGAGCTCGGGCTGGGCCTCGTCCCAGAAGGAGGCCTCGGTGTCATAGAACTCGTCGCGCGTGTCGATGACGTGGCGGATCATGGCCAGCTCGGCGGCCGTCTGCGTGTGGCGGTCGAGCTGGTCCTTCTCGAGGAACGCCGCCTCGGCGGCCTCGAGTGTCTCGGCGGATGCCAGCGCCTCGGCGAGGCGGGCATACTCCGCCTTCACGGACTCCAGGTCCGGGCGCTCGTAGGGCATGTCCTTGAACTTCACGGCGTCGTTCATGTGGGTTCCTCCTCTGGGGGAAGCCGCCCGGCACGGGATGCGCGGGGGCGAGTTCGGCTATGATTCGAGATGGTATTGTACCCGTCAGAGGAGTCTTCCATGCCTAGCTACGTTCTCAGCTGCTGCTCCACTGCCGACGTCACGCGCGAGTGGCTCGACGACCACGACATCAAGTACCTCTACTTCAACTACTACCTGAACGGCAAGATGTGCAAGGACGACTTCGGGGCAACCAACTCACCCGCCGAGCTCTACGCCAAGATGCTCGCGGGCGCCGAGGCCAAGACCTCGCAGATCAGCGCCGGCGACTACATGGAGCACTTCGAGCAGTACCTCGCGCAGGGGCTCGACGTCCTTCACGTGACGCTCTCCACCGGCATCTCGGGCACCTTCAACTCAGCGTGCGCCGCGCGCGACCAGCTGGCCGAGAAGTACCCCGACCGCAAGATCTACGTCATCGACTCGCTCGCCGCGTCCGCCGGCTTCGGCCTGCTCATGGAGCGCCTCGCGGGGCTTCGCGACGCCGGCATGGGCATCGACGAGCTCGCCGCCTGGGCGGAGGACCACAAGCACGAGGTCCAGCACTGGTTCTTCTCGTCTGACCTCACGTTCTTCGTGCGCGGCGGGCGCATCTCCAAGGCCGCGGGGCTCGTGGGCGGCGTGCTCAAGATCTGCCCCGTGATGGACGTGGAGCCCGATGGCTCGCTCGCCGTCAAGGAGAAGATCCGCACCAAGGCCAAGGCCATCAACCGCGTTGTGGAGAAGATGGTCGAGCTCGCCGAGGGCGGGCGCGACTACTCCGGCAAGTGCTTCATCAGCCAGTCGGAGTGCCTCGCGGACGCGCAGGAGGTGGCGCGCCGCATCGAGGAGACCTTCCCCAAGCTCGACGGCAAGGTGGAGATCTTCCCCATCGGCGCCACCATCGGCGTGCACACCGGACCGGGCACCGTGGCCACCTTCTTCTGGGGCCAGCGGAGGGTGTAGGCGCCGGACACAAGCGCTTGGGGGGCGGTCGCCGGCTCGGCGGCCGCCCTCTTCTTGTCACGCGCGGGGGCCGTGGCCGCCTCCCTGACGATTGTCGGTGATTTTTCCGGGATATCCCAAGTATCAGCCACAATCCGCCTGAAAAGCCGCAGGTCAAAAAATGCTACTAGCGAGGAAGTACTTCGGGGGCTCGCCGAAAATCACCGACAATCGGCACGACGCTACAGGGGGATCGAGAAGAACCTCTCGTAGAGAGCGATCTCCCCAGGGGTGTCCAGGCTCGAGGCAAACGTCACGCGCCCGGGACGGGACTCGCGGGAGAGGAGACCCTCCTCGGCGAGGCGCGCGCGCAGCTGCCGGGCCGTCCCGGCGCCGCCGTCGAAGAAGCGCACCTCCGGCCCCAGGACCTCGGCAATCTGCCGACGGACGAAGGGGTAGTGCGTGCAGCCGAGCACCACGGCGTCAACGGACCCCGCATACGGGCCCACGAAGCCCCGAATCATCTCCGCGAGGTCGGGCGCGTCAAGCTCCCCGCGCTCGATGCGCGCCGCAAGGCCCGGGCACGGGACCGAGATGACCTCGCACTCCCCTCCCCAGGCACGCGCGAGCTCGTGGTACTTCTCCAGCCGCAGCGTGACCTCGGTGGCCATCACGAGGACGCGCCCGCGCGGGAGCGCCTTCGCGGCCGGCTTGAGCGCGGGCTCGATGCCGACGATCGGAACCGTCGGATGCGCGGCGCGCAGGCGGGCGGCAGCGACGGACGTGGCGGTGTTGCAGGCGATGACGATCGCCTTCGCGCCGTCCGCGAGAAAGCGCTCGGCGATGGAACGGGAGAGGTCGAACACCTCGTCCTCGGTCTTCTCGCCGTAGGGCGCGTTTGCAGAGTCGCCGAAGAAGCGGAAGTCCTCATGCGGCAGCTCGGCCACGAGGGACCGCAGGACGCTGATGCCGCCCACGCCGGAGTCGAAGACCCCCACAAAGCCGTCCACGCGCACCTCCTCCAGCACGTCGCCTACGGGTTATAGGATACCCAATGTGACAGCGGCGCGCCCCTCGGGCATACTGGGGGACACGCCGCCGGCGCCGGGGCCGCGCACCTGACGAGCGACCCCGTCACCCTTGTCATGAGAGGAGCGAGCATGCCCCAGGGACACGGTCCCTTCGACCAGATCTTTTCCGACGCGTTCGGCACGAGGTTCGAGTCGATTGCCCGGTGGAGCCGCCGGGCGCTCATCGTGCTCGCCGTCGTGCTCGTGCTGGCGCTCGTGGCCTGCTACTGGTGGTTCCACCCCGCGATCAACCTGGGAAGCAGGCAGGTCTGGACCTGGATCATCGCCGTCGCCGCCCTCGCGGCGGGCGGCCTCTGGGTAGCCTCGCTGCGCTCGTCGCGCCACGGCGCGCTCCTGCGCCGCCTCATGGTGATCCCCGCCAGCGTCGTTGCCGCCTTCGTGCTGGGCGTCCTTCTCGGCCAGCCCTTCATCCCGGGCAACGCCGAGCGCTACGCCTCCGTCCTCGACACCACGGAGGGCACCTTCGCTGAGGACATCGAGGAGGTCGACTACTCGGAGGTGCCCGTCATCGACCGCGACTCCGCGGTCATCCTCGGAAACCGCGCGATGGGCTCCATCCCGGAGTACGTGAGCCAGTTTGAGATCGCGGACACCTACAGCCAGATCAACTACCAGGGCCGTCCCGTGCGCGTGAGCCCGCTCGCCTACGCCGACCTCTTCAAGTGGCTCTCGAACCGCGACACGGGCATCCCGGCCTACGTGCTCGTGGACATGGCGTCGCAGGAGACCCAGGTCGTGCGCCTCGAGCGGCCCATCATGTACTCCGACTCCGAGCCGCTCGCGCGCAACGTCGACCGCCACGTGCAGCTGCGCTACCCCACCTACCTCTTCGACCAGAAGTCCTTCGAGCTCGACGAGGACGGCAACCCCTGGTGGGTCTACCCCGTCCAGCGCCGCACGATCGGCCTCTTCGACGGCACCACTATCGCGCGCGTCGTCCTCGTGGACGCCTGCACCGGCGAGACCGAGGACTACGCGATCGAGGACTGCCCCGAGTGGGTCGACCGCGCCTATCCCGCTGACCTCATCATCGAGCAGTACAACTGGAGCGGCGCCTACTCCGGGGGCTGGCTCAACTCCTGGCTCGGCCAGCAGGGCGTGGTGCGCACCACCCCGGGGACCAACGGGGAGCTCGGCTACAACTACCTCGCACAGGGCGGGGACATCTACCTGTACTCCGGCGTGAGCTCGGTCACGGCCGACAGCTCCAACGTTGGCTTCATCCTGGTGAACCAGCGCACGGGAGAGTCGCACTACTACCCCGTGGCCGGCGCGACGGAGGACTCCGCGATGGCCTCGGCCGAGGGGCAGGTCCAGAACCTCGGCTACCAGTCCACGTTCCCGCTCCTGCTCAACGTGGCAGGCCAGCCCACCTACTTCATGAGCCTCAAGGACGACGCCGGCCTCGTGAAGATGTACGCGATGATCAACGTGGAGCAGTACCAGACCGTGGCCACGGGCTCCACGGTGGCCGAGTGCCAGGAGGCGTACCTCGACATGATGGCGGGCGCGGGCGTCCTCGGCGAGGACGAGGCCGCGGCCGCCTCCGACAAGCGGGACGTCGAGGGCGTGGTGGAGACGATCGCGCAGGCCGTCGTGGACGGCAACTCCCACTTCTATGTCACCCTCGAGGGCGACGACGCCATCTACGACTTCGCGCTGCCGGGAATGCTGGAGATCGTCACGTACCAGCCCGGAGACGCGATCTCGTTCACCTGCACCGAGTCCGACCGCACGATGACGGTCACGTCGCTGGGCGAGAAGGACGAGGCGAAGGCCCCGACGAGCCCCGACGAGCCGCCCGCCGAGAGCACGACGGAGACGCCGCCCCAAGAGGGGCGGGAGGGCTAGGACGCGGGGCCCCGCCTGAGGTAGGGGGGCCGATTTTTTGTTCCGCCGCTCGCCTCCGCATCCTCGCCGTTCACGGTATATCGCATATCAGTGTACTATGTCTGTCGAAGTAATACGTTAGACTAAGCACAACGACGGACGAGGAGGTGACCCATGGCAGGCAGAGACGCGGAGAGCGACCTCATCAGGGGCAACATCGACGCCATCGTGCTCAACGCCCTCACCGGCGGCGACTCCTACGGATACGAGATCTTGAAGGACGTGGCCAGCGCGAGCGACGGCGCCTACGAGATGAAGGAGCCCTCGCTGTACACGAGCCTCAAGCGCCTCGAGGGGCAGGGGCTCGTGGAGAGCTACTGGGGCAGCGAGTCCCAGGGGGCGCGTCGCAAGTACTACCACATCACCGAGGGCGGGCGCGGGGAGCTCGCCGAGGCCACGGCGCGGTGGGTCCGCGCCCGGACCATCATCGACCGACTCCTCAGTCAGGACGGAGGCGCCAAATGAGTGGCATCAGCGACATCAGGATGTACGTCGAGCACCTCTTCGAGGGGCGCACGCTCGACGCGGAGACCATCGAGCTCAAGGAGGAGATCTACGGCAACCTCGTGGCGCGCTACGAGGACTACCTCGCGCAGGGCATGACCGAGGCCGAGGCGTATCGTCGCACCTGCGAGGCCGTGACGAGCGTCGAGGACGTCATGGGCGAGAAGGACGGAGATGCCGCGGCCGACCACACGGTCGTGGCGCCTGCAGTCGCTGCCGCGGAGGAGACGGGCACCAGGACGGACGTCCCGCCCGTGCCCATGGCGGAGGCGGCCACCCCGCAGAAGAGACGCTGGTCGACGGGGGTGATCGCTGCCGTCGCGATCGCGTGCGTGCTGGTCGTGGGCATGGTCGCGGTGACGGCATTCGGCCTCCTGAGGACGGATGACGCCCGAAATGCCTACGACAGCTCAACGGACGCGACCGTCCAGCAGGTGGACGAGCCGGACGGAACGGTTTACACGGACCAGAACCGGGGCGACACCGTCACCACGAACACGCAGACACCCAGCACGACCACCACGCAGCAGCCGCAGGGCAGCCCCGTCGACAGCGATACCCTGCTCGTGACCGACGAGCTGGACGACCTCATCCTCTCAAACGACCCGAGCTCCTACGCGACTCTCGCCCAGGGGTTGGCACTCGACGTCGTGACCTCCCTTCCCCTCGGCTGCCATGTCGCGTCCGCGGAGGCGGGCACCCAGTCCGACGAGCTCCTCACGGAGTATGACTTCGGCAAGGACGAGCGGCTCATGTACTTTGACGACGACGCCGTCGAGCGGGCCCTCACCTATGACGCGGCCGTCGTGTTCTGCTCGATGCCTGACGTCAACACCTGGACGGTCACGCTCGTCGAGACCGACCTCGATGACCGGGAGATCGACGTGGACCGCTACTCCTTCAGGCGCTCCGACCTCGAGTACCTCCTCGGGGTGACGCTCGACGAGAGCCAGCTTGGACCCTCTGCCTGGAGCTCCGTGCGCGACCAGCTTATGTCAAAGCGGGTGTGGGACGAGGCCACGGACCGCGCCGAGCGCGACTAGGCCCGCCGACCGTACACGTGCGGCGCTTTCGGCCTTCCACAGGGGGCCAAAGCGCCGCACGTGTACACCCGTCCCGAGCACGCATCCTCCCGTTCTGTCACAATCAGGGACCGGAACTGCCCCAGACAGAACGGGAGAACCATGAGCAACGAGGGCAAGAAGGTCAAGGTCCACTACGTCGGCACGCTCGATGACGGCACGAAGTTCGACTCCTCGCGCGACCGCGGCGAGCCGCTCGCCTTCACCTGCATGGCCGGCCAGATGATCAAGGGCTTCGACGAGGCCGTGCGCGAGATGGAGGTCGGCCAGGTCGTCGACGTGCGCCTTGAGCCCGCCGAGGCCTACGGCGAGCGCGACGAACGCCTCATCCAGACCGTCCCCGTGTCCGCCATGCCCGGCGCGGAGACTCTCTCCGCAGGCGACCGCGTCATGCTCACCGCGCCGACCGGCCAGCCCTTCCCCGCCGTGGTGACGGTGGTGGAGAACGGCAACATCACCTTTGACATGAACCACGAGATGGCCGGCAAGGCACTCAACTTCAATATCGAGCTCATCGAGGTCGAGGGCTAGCACAGACGCCCGTGCGGCACCGGCCCGTGATGTCGTAGACGTCACGGGCCTTTCTCTTTCCTCTTGACACGAACATTTGTTTGCAATATGGTTGTGGCACAGCCAGCGAAGGAATGCTGGGAGGCGCGCGACGGCAGGTCGCGGCCGCAGTGACGAACGCATTGGATGGGTCTCCGAATCCGAACGTTCAGGTAGCGACCATCTCACACGAACAACCCAGTCTGATTCTCCCGTTCGTAGGGGGCCATTGGCCCTTGAACAATATAGGGGAAAGGTTATAGTATGAGGTGGACCGTACAAACCGAATTTATTCGAAGCTGGCTCGATTCGCTCGATGAGCCCATTGCGCTACGCGTTGCGGAAGCTCTAGAAGCCCTTGCCGCAGATGGCCCCGCGCTCGGACGTCCTCTCGTAGATTCCATCCACGGATCTTCGATTCACAACCTAAAGGAGCTGAGGCCAAGATCAACCGGAAGGAGCGAGATAAGGATTCTCTTCGTCTTTGATGAAGACAGAAGCGCCGTGACGCTTTTGGCGGGAGATAAGGCTGGCCTCCTCAAGCGAGGGCCGAAGTGGGGCAAGTGGTACAAGGCGGCGATACCGGAGGCAGAGCGACGCTATAGACGCTATCTCGAATGGAAGGATAACGGTGGACACGCTTGATGACTTTATTGCCCGCAGGGGCTTTGACCGGGAGGAGATTCACCGCGAGGCGCTCAGGCTCATAGCGGAGTGCCGAGCCTACGAGCTGCAGGAGGCGCGCAGGGCGGAGCACCTCACGCAGACGGACGTCGCCGAGCGCATGGGCATCAGCCAGGCGCGCGTCTCGGAGGTCGAGAGCGGTGACATCGGCTCGCTCAAGGTGAGCACGCTCATGCGGTATGCCGAGGCGCTCGGCGGCACGTTCGAGGCCCTCATCCAGATTGGGGACAAGACCATCCGGCTCGCATGAGCGCGGAGGGCGAGAAGGACGAGAGACGTCCTTCTCGCCCCGCGCCTACTCCCAGGAGACGAGGTAGCTGAGCTCGTAGTCCTCGCGGCAGTCGAAGCGATACTCCGGGCGCGTGGCCGGGCCGCAGCTTCCCGTCCCTATGCCCATCTGAAAGGCCTGGACGGTCACGTAGGTGCCCGTGCGGACCTCGTCCTCACGGTGGAGCATCCCGCGCAGCTCCTCGTCGGAGTAGGGCTTGACCCCCAGCTCGAAAGGCCGTGAGACGGCCGTGATCTGCACGCGATGCTTCCCGTCCGAGAGCCGGACGTACTGGCAGTCCATGCGGTTGCCGCTCTCCTGGGGACGGATGTTGGGCTCGGTCATGTCCTCCACCCGACAGCCCACGCGCGCGACCTGCGCCTGCTCTCGCATGTCCCGATAGGACTCGCCGTTGCGCCCGAGGTAGTCGACCTCGTCCCAGGAGGGGTCAAGCCGGTAGCACATGCCAAAGCGCGGCAGGTCACCACGCCCGCGCTCGCAGTGGAGCCGCGCGGTCACGAGCACGCCCGCGGCCACCGCCTCGTACGTCGTGGTGCAGAGGAACTGGTGGCGGGGCAGCACGAGGCGCGTCGTGACGACGGCGCTCCCCTCCCCGCGCGCGACGCCCACGACCTCGCGGCGCGCATCGTAGAACTCCTCGAGGGGTCGGTTTCCCACGAGGTCCCGGTCATTGTCCGTGGAGACGCGCGTCAGGAGGAGCGGCTCTGCCGCGGGCGCCATCACGCCGGGCAGGGCCAGGCCCCGCTCGCCAACCTCACAGCCCTCAGGGAACGACGCGCGGCGCTCGAGATGGCCCGCGTCCAGCGGAGCCATCTCGGTGAGCGCCATCTGCTCGCGCGACACCTCCTCGCCGGTCTCCCGCCGGGTGACCACCACGGTGACCCACCTCATCCGGTTTCGCCTCAGGCCCTCGCCCTCGTCGGCTGGCCCCTGCGCGGTCGGCCGGACCAGGAGGGGCTGCTGCCGCAGCGGGTCGACGTCGCACACGAGCTCGGCAACGCCCCCGTCGCTCCACTCGAAGCGCAGGGTGAACGCATCCCCCGCCGTGAAGGAGGTTGCGTTGAACACCATGAAGAAGTCCCCGCCCACGTGGCGCACCCGGAGCGGCCGATAGGCGTGGCGCACCACGCGCGCGCCGGTCGAGGGCGTGCGGTCGGGATAGAAGATGCCGTCGCAGCAGAAGTTGCCGTCGTGCTCCCACTCGCCGTGGTCACCGCCGTAGGTGTAGCTTCCGTCCCCGTGCAGCACCGCATGGTCGACCATCTCCCACACGCAGCCGCCCGCGAGCGCCTCGTGGGCGTAGATCTGCCGCCAGTAGTCCTCGATGCCGCCCGGGCCCACGCCCATGGCGTGCGCGTACTCGCAGAGCACGTACGGACGGTCGTTGAGACGCCGCACGCTCGAGCGACCCTCTCCCACCGACATCACGCGCTCGACCGTGGGGTACATCTCGCTTCCCACGTCGTACGCGCGCCGGCGCGAGTGGATGGCGCCCTCGTAATGCACCGGCAGGTCCGAGCGTGAGCGAAGCAGCTCGTACATGGCGTCGGCGTTGCAGCCACCGCCCGACTCGTTGCCCAGGCTCCACATGATCACGCAAGGATGCAGCTTGTCCCGCTCAAAGAGGCGATCGGCGCGGTCGAGGTAGCGCCCCTGCCAGCGGGCGTCGCGCGTAAGCCAGCTGTAGCTCGGCGGGACCCTCCCCACCATGGCTCCGTGGGTCTCGAGGTCCGCCTCGTCGATCACGTAGATGCCGAGCTCGTCGCAGAGCTCGAGAAGCAGCGGGTCGGGAGGGTAGTGAGAGGTGCGGATGGTGTCGATGTTGTGATCCTTGCAGAGGCGCGCGTCACGCGCTATCTGCGCGGGGGTCATCGCGTAGCCCGCATCGGGCGTGGTGTCATGATGGTTGACGCCGTGGAGCTTGACCGGCCGCCCGTTCACGAGCAGCCGCCTGCCGTCGACCCGCACCTCGCGAAAGCCCACGCGGCAGCGAGCGCACTCGGACGCCGTCTCCACGTAGAGGTCGTAGAGGATGGGGGTCTCGGCCGTCCACTCGCGCACGTCGAGCCCGTCGAAGGAGACCTCGAGCCTCCGGTCGTGCGCAGAGGCGACGGACGTCCGCTCGAGCCCGTGGCCCCGCAGCGTGACGCGCGCCTCGCCGTCGTCGAGAAGGGTCACGTCCGCGCAGAGGCGGTAGCGCACCCTGCCCGCACGCTCTTCTCGCCTGACGGAGGTCGAGACGTCCCAGACGCTCGAGAGGGTCACCTCGCGCAGCAGCACGTCGCGGAATATCCCGTTGTTGCGGAACATGTCCTGGCACTCGAGGTAGCTCCCCGTGCACCAGCGTCGCACCACCACGAGAAGCTCGTTCTCGCCGGCACGCTGGAACGGGGTGAGGTTGAACTCCGCCGTGTTGTGCGAGCCCTCGGAGTAGCCCACGCGCTCGCCGTTGCAGTAGAGGTCAACGCAGCTCGCCACGCCGAGGAACGAGACGATGTGCCCGGACGCCATCTCATGCGGCGCGAGCTCGAAGGAGGTCCGATACACGCCGACGAAGTTGTACTCGTCGACGGGATGGTACACGCGCGGCCCGATGCTCCCCTCGCCCATGAGCGAGAAGACCGGCCCCACCGGCCCCGTCGTGGGAATGCGCGGCGGGTCGAAGGGGAACTGGTAGCGGAGGTTCACGTAGAACGGTCGGTCGTAGCCCTGGAACTGCCAGCACCCGGGCACGGCGACGCGGTCCCACGTCACGGCGTCGGTGTCCAGCTCGTCGGGCAGCTCGGCGGGGCGTGGGTAGAAGCGGAACTCCCACTCGCCGTTCAGGCAGCGCACGAGCGGCGATCCGTAGCGCCGCCCGGCCGTCGCCACCGCCTCGGCCGAGGCGCGATCAGGATACGGAACGAAGTAGCTCCGCGCCGGCAGCCGGTTGACCTCGATGACCCTCGGGTCGGCATAGTCCGCCCTGTCGAGCTCGTATCTCATGGTCGCCCTCCTGTGACAATTCGGACAGGATGGATTGTCACACAACAAGTGGGGCCGCCGGGCGAGAAGTGCCCGGCGGCCCAGAGAGTGACAGACGGTTCGCGGCAGCTTACCCCGTCGCCTTTGTCACCGCTCCCGCTATGACTCCTTCCAGGAGGTCTTGCGGACAAGGGCGACGACACCCGCGACCGCGCCGACAAGCACGACGGCGTCGAGCGCGTAGAGAGCCATCTGCCAGACGGGCGTCACGCTCACGACCTGCGCCGTGGAGGAGATGCCGTTCATGGCAAAGCTGCGAGAGACGGAGTACAGGATGTGGTGCGAAGCGTCGCGCAGCTGGCTCATGACCGTAGGGTTGGACTCGTAGCCCTCGATCTGCCAGTTGTCGGTACCGGAGTTGAGCCACAGGTCCGTGCCGCCCTCGAGGCCCGCGCGAATGGCGAGCAGCGGGAACGCCTGGGGGTAGGACGCCTGGTCGGTGATCGTGGTGCCGTCAAATCCCCACTCGCCGCGAAGGACGTTGGTGGTCATGCCCTTGTGGTCGCCGGACCAGGTGAGGCCGATGCGGTTCATGGAGAGCATGACACCGAGCGAGCCGTTCTCCTCGTCAGCGATGCTCGGCTCAAACGCGGCGAGGTAGATCTCGCGGATGGCCTGCTCGTTCGAGAAGGTGGCGATGGTGGTGCGGTTGGTCTCCTGGTCGTTGAGGGCAAAGTGCTTCACGAAGGTGATGACGCCCCTGGAGCGCGCGCCTGCCACGGTGGCGGCGCCAAACTCACCAGAGAGGAAGCCGTCCTCGGAGTAGTACTCGAAGTTACGGCCGGAGAAGGCCGTGCGGTGGATGTTCATCGCGGGGGCGTACCAACCGGCAAAGTTGAGGTCGCCCTGCGCGAGGCAGTCCTCGCCGATCATCTCGCCCATGAGCTGGGCCATCTCGACGTTCCAGGTGGAGGCGATGACCACCTCGGAGCACCAGGCGTACGTGCCCTCGGGGCGGTTGACGCCCGTGGTGCCGGCGTTGCCCACGTAGGCAGGGCCGTCAACGCACACCGTGGCGGGCGCGCCCACGGAGTTGACCGTCTGCGTCTGATAGCCACCCACGCGGACGAGGCTGTACATCTCCTCGGCCGTGAGCTGGTCGAGCAGGTCGTCCCAGGACGGGTCGTCCGCAGGGATGTCCTTCATCATGGCAAGGGTGAGTCCGTTCTGGGCGCCCGTCACGGGCATCTCCGCCTCGGGGTCGTCGGCGCCCTCCTTCACGGCGAGGCCCGCCACGATCTCGTCGGTCGCCTCAAACGCGTAGGTGGTGGGATAGGTGCCCTCCCAGTCGCTGCGGGAGAGATAGGTAAAGCCCTCGTCGTAGGCGCGCATGTCGACGTCTGCGAACTGGTTCTCGATGGCCTCGCCCGTGTGGGAGGAGGTGGCGTAGGCGTCCGTCTCGCTCAGCGAGACCGTGGCGACCTTCTCCGCGTTGCCCTCGGCATCCATGCCGTCAGCCGTGGTGCTGCCCTTGGCGGCGAGGATGTTGTTGAGCGCGTCGTGAGCGTCAGAGCCAATGGCAAAGAGGTAGTCGCCGCCCTCGAGGACGTAGGTGCCGGCGCCGTCGGCGTCATAGCTCGCGAGGTCCTCCTCGCTCACCACCACGCTCACGGTCTGGGTCTCGCCGGGCTCCAGCAGCTTGGTCTTGGCAAAGCCCACGAGCTGAACCGCGGACTTCTCGACACCGTTCTCGCGGTCGTAGTCGGTGTAGGGGCTCTGGGCGTAGACCTGCACCACGTCCTTGCCGGCCACCTCGCCGGTGTTGGTCACGTCAACCGTGAGAGTCACAGTGCCGTCGCCCTCGGAGCTTCCGGTGAGGGCCTGCTCGAAGGTGGTATAGGAGAGACCGTAGCCAAACGGGAACTGAACCTCGTCGGCATAGGACCACGAGCTCGCACCGTCAGAGGCGCCCGCGGCGGAGCTGGCGTTGCCCTGGCCCAGCACCGCATCCTCGTAGCGCGTCTCGTAGTAGCGGTAACCTACGTAGATGCCCTCCTGGTACACCACAAAGGGGTCGCGCTCGGTGCCGGAGATGAGGTTGTTTCCAAAGTTCACGACGGCGGGAGCGGAGAGCGAGTTTGCGGCGTAGGTGTCCGTGGCACGACCGGAGGGGTTGATGGCGCCGGTGAGGATGTCGCCCACAGCGAGAAGGCCGTCCTGTCCCGGGTTGCCGATCCACAGGCACGCGTCCACGCCATACTCCTCCTCGTCGAGGAAGGAGAGCTCCATGGCGTTACCTGAGTTGATGAGCACGATCACCTTGTCAAAGCGCTCGGACACGTAGCGGAGCAGCTCCTCCTCAGTGGCGGTGAGCTCGAGGTAGTGACGGCCCAGGTCGTCCGGGGAGTCGAGCGGGTCGGAGTGGAAGGCTCCCATGAAACCCTCAATGTCCATCGGCTCGAGATAGGACTCGTCGTAGACGGTGGGCAGGTCGGAGCTCTCGGAACCGGAGCGCGCAAACGTCACGATGGCGGCGTCACCATACTCGTCGAAGCTCGAGGTCTCGGCGGACGAGAAGAGCTCGGGGGAGGCCTCGTGAATCACGTAGCGGCCCGTGCCAGCCATATCGGCGACGTCCATGCGAATGTCCGCCGCCGCGCCCTCGGTGTAGAACTCCCACATCGTGGGGTTGACGGAGTAGCCGGCCTGCTCGAGGGCGTCCTTGAGCGTCGGCGCGGTAGATGCGTCAACGGCACCCGAGCCGCCACCGCCATAGAGGATGTCGGCCGAGCTCACGCCGAAGAGCGAGACGTTGCCGCCGGAGAGCGGCAGGACGCCGTCGTTCTTGAGCAGGATGGAGCCCTCGCCCTGCACCTGCTGGGCAGCGGCGGAGTCGGCCGCGAGGCGCTCATCCTCGCTGGCATAGGACGCCTTGTAGTACTCAGTGTCCTCGGTGCCGTCACCGGTCTCACGAACCTCGTAGCTCTTGGTGCCGAGGAACGTGTTGATGACCGGCGCGTACTTGTTGGCGAAGTAGGTGCCAACGCCAAGCGCGCATACCACCACGGCAATGAGCGCCAGAAGCGGTATCGCCTTCTTTTTGGACAGGGTCTTCTTCATCCCTTCCCTCCTCTTCCTCGGGCGACGGCAGACCGCCACCCCTTAACGATTCCTGAGGCGAGTATGGGATGAGAAGCGAGCGCCAAACGAGGGTTGGCACCGTTTGAGGCCATTTGGGCAAGATTTGCAGAACTTGCAAAGGGGACAGGCACGGACCCGCAGGTGAGACCTGTCAAAAGCGCCTGACTTTTGACAGGTCTCACCTGCGGGTCCGTGCCTGTCCCCTATTGCCGCTCGGGGATGCTAATCTGCACCGTGAAGACGCCGCCGTCCGTGCTCACGTCAAGGATGCCATCGTACTTCTCGGCAATGAGCCTGATGCTCTTGAGGCCAAACCCGTGACGAGAGGCGTCCGCCTTGGACGTGAGGGGAAGGCCACCCCGCATGCGCAGCTCGCCCTCAAAGAGGTTGTCGCACGTTATGAGCACGAGGCCCGCGCGCCCCTGAACCTGCAGCGTGATGGCGCGACGACCCGGGTCGGAGAGCCGCTGGACCGCCTCGATGGCGTTGTCGATGGTGTTGCCGAGCAGCACGTAGAGATCGGGCAGGGAGATGAAGCTCAAATCAACGCTGCCCACAGCGCAGGAAAACGATATGCCGCGGTTCTCGCAGAGCAGCGCCTTCTCAGAGAGAAGCGTGTTCAGCGCCTCGTTTTCGGAGTAGACGAGCGACTCGTAGCGACGGATGTACTCGGACGTCTCGTTGACAAATCCCTCGCGCTGCTCCGCCGGCAGCTGCTCGAGCGCGCGCAGGGCGTGCTTGAGATCATGAACCGAGCGGCTCACGTTCTCTATCAGCTCACGAGAGAGGTCCCAGTGACGCGCCCCCTCGCGCAGCATCTGCTCCGTCGCCGCGCGCTCGCGGCCCGCGAGCGCCGCCTGGAAGTTCGTGTACTGCAGGCCCAGCACCATGAAGCAGAGAAGCAGCGTCATCCAGATCACCGTGGGACGGCTTCCCTCAAAGACGGTAAAGAGGTGCTGGAAGCCAAACGTGC
Organism: Thermophilibacter sp. ZX-H3; assembly: GCF_052599055.1. NCBI lineage: Bacteria > Bacillati > Actinomycetota > Coriobacteriia > Coriobacteriales > Atopobiaceae > Thermophilibacter > Thermophilibacter sp. ZX-H3. Next base: position 99,836 of record NZ_JBQXES010000004.1, read on the forward strand.
AGCACAGGAAGATGACGAGAAGGACCGTCATGGAGATGACGTCGCGCGGGGAGCCTTCCAGGATCTTCTCGCCCGCCAAGCTCAGGCGGCGCGAGAAGAACCAGTAGAGCAGGCCATACCATGCCGCGCAGACAAGCAGGCTCAGGCCAGCGTAGACAGCAAGGTGCTCGGTGAGCTGCGGCGAGAGCCAGCGGGCGAGCATCTCATGAACCACGGCGTAGACGACGTGCTGGGCGGCATAGCTGATGATGCCCACATAGAGCGTGTCGGCATAGGAGACCGCGAAGCACCAGCGGAAGTACGCCATCATGAGCAGCGTGAGCGCCACGTACCAGAGGGCCACGACGACGGGAAAGACGGGCACGAGAGGGGCCATTGCCCGCAACCAAAGAAAGTAGCCCTGGGAGAGAGCGGAGAAGAGCACGAGCCCCAGCACGAGACGAGCCCCCACGCGCCCGCGCCCGCTGGCAAAGGACGTGAGGAAGAGCGCCTCCGCAGCGTAGAGCTCCCAGACAAAGCGCAGCTCCTCAAATGCGGCGGCAGGGGTGACGAGGGCGGCCGCGCCTCCCATCAGATGCCCCCGACAAAGCGCGAGAACGCGGCGAGAAACTCCGACCTGCGGCCGCGACTGATCTTGAGCCGCTCTCCGCCCACGATGACGTCCTCTCCGTCGATGCCCTTGACGTGACGCAAGTTGACGAGGTAGCCGCTGTTGCAGCGCGCAAACTGCAGCGGCGCGAGGTTTTTCTCGGCAGAGGAGATCGAGCCGCGCTCCCGATACGTCTCGCCCGCAGTGTGGTAGATGAGGTAGTGGCGCGAAGACTCCACGTAGAGCAGCTCCCAGACCGAGAGGCTCACCACACCCTCCTTGGTCTTGATGACGACGCTCTTCTCCGTGTTGCGGCCCACGTAGCGCAGAGCCTTCTGCATCTTGAGGAAGAACTCGCCGTAGGAGATGGGCTTGATGACGTAGTCGACTGCCTCGACCTCGTACCCCGCAAGCGCGTACTGCGGGTAGTTGGTCACAAACATGATGACCACGTCGGGATCGGTCTCGCGCAGGAGGCGAGCCACCTCGATGCCATTCATGCCGGGCATGTCTATGTCCAAGATGACCAGGGAAAAGCGGCTCGTGTCCCCCTTGAAGAAGTTGCCGGGATGCGAGAAGCGCTCGACCTGCATGGCAACGCCGCGCTCCTTGGAGAACGCCTCGATGTAGGAGACGAGCGCACCGGCGTCCGCATCGGTATCGTCCACGACCGCAACAAGCATGCACTCACCCCCAAGAGAAAAGATGATAAACGCGCCGCCCGAGCTAGGGGTCCGGCGGCACGGCCGTCGCATCCCCGCGCGCAGTTCTTGCGCAGCAAGTTGTCTGAGCACGGGGATGCGACGGCCGTGCCGCCGGACCAATCCGCTAGATCGCGGCGAGCGCCTGCTCGATGTCGGCGATGAGGTCCTCGGTGCCCTCGAGGCCGCACGAGAAGCGCACCATCGCGGGCGAGATGCCAGCAGCGGCCAGCTCCTCGTCGTTCATCTGGCGGTGCGTCGCCGAGGCCGGGTGCAGGCAGCAGGTACGGGCGTCGGCCACGTGCGTCTCGATGGCGGCGAGGCGCAGGGCCGCCATGAACTTCTCGGCAGCCGCGCGGCCGCCGGCCAGCTCGAAGGAGACCACGCCGGAGCCGCCCTCGGGCAGGTACTTCTGGGCGAGCGGGTAGTACGGGTCGCTCGGCAGGTGCGGGAAGCGCACCGAGGTCACCTTGTCGCTCTTCTCGAGGTACTCGGCCACGGCAAGGCCGTTCTTGAAGTGCTGCGGCATGCGCACGTGCAGGCTCTCGAGGCCCATGTTGAGGTAGAACGCGTTCTGCGGGCTCTGGATGGAGCCGAGGTCGCGCATGAGCTGCGAGGTGGCCTTGGTGATGAAGGCGCCGGCCTGGCCGAACTTCTCGGCGTAGACGATGCCGTGGTAGGACTCGTCCGGGGTGGTGAGGCCGGGGAACTTCTCGGCATGCGCCATCCAGTCGAAGTTGCCCGAGTCCACGATGGCGCCGCCCACGCCCACGCCGTGCCCGTCCATGTACTTGGTGGTGGAGTGGGTCACGATGTCGGCGCCCCACTCGATGGGACGACAGAAGACCGGCGTGGCGAAGGTGTTGTCCACGATCAGCGGCACGCCGTGGTCGTGCGCGGCCCTGGCGAAGAGCTCGATGTCGAGCACGTCGAGCGCGGGGTTGGCGATCGTCTCGCCGAAGACGGCGCGCGTGTTGGGGCGGAAGGCCTCCGCGATCTCCTCCTCGGTCGCCGTGGGCGAGACGAACGTGGACTCGACGCCCATCTTGGCCATGGTGTGGGCGATCAGGTTGTACGTGCCGCCGTAGATGGCCGAGCTCGCCACGATGTGGCTGCCCGCCTCGCAGATGTTGAAGAGCGCGAAGAAGTTGGCCGCCTGGCCGGAGCTCGTGAGCATGGCCGCGGCTCCGCCCTCGAGCGCGCAGATCTTGCCCGCGACGGCGTCGTTGGTGGGGTTCTGCAGGCGCGTGTAGAAGTAGCCCTCGGCCTCGAGGTCAAAGAGCTGACCCATGTGCTCGGAGGTGGCGTACTTGAACGTGGTGGACTGGACGATGGGAATCTGGCGCGGCTCGCCGTCGCCGGGGGTGTAGCCGGCCTGGACGCAGCGGGTCGCGATGCTCTGGTCTGCCATGGGACTCCTCTCGGGTTGGTGCCGCGATTGCGGCGCTTCCCATGATATTCCCAGTCGCTCGGGCGCCTGATTCGGGGACGGGTTTTTTCTCTCAGAGTTTTCGGAGGCAAAAGGGGACGGGTTATTTCTCCCGGGGGGCTTGGGACGGGCCTGCCACCGGCGTCTGCCACTGGCGTCAGGTTTATTTGGCACGCGGGCTGCGTGCCAAATAAACCTGACGCCAGTGGCAGACGCCGGTGGCAGGCCCGTCCCAAGCCCCCCGGGAGAAATAACCCGTCCCCTTTTGGAACGAATCAGGCGCCGAAGACCTCGCCCGGTACGCCCTTGTCCTCGCCGAGCGACTTCCAGAGCAGGCCCGCGCGCGCCTCGAAGTTGGGCACGTCGGAGCAGAGCAGCAGGAAGATGACCTCGATGATGAAGTTGATCGAGTTGTGCGAAAAGGGCAGGTTGCTGTTGAGCATCTTGTCGAGGGTGGCCGCCTGCAGGACGCACGTCGCCCGACACGCGAGCGGCGAGTCGGGGATGTTGGTGATCACGATGGAGGGGGTCCTCGAGTCGATGACGTTGTCCATCATCTTGTTGAGGCGCTTCGAGTGACCGGACTTGGAGATGAAGACGATCACGTCGCGGGGCGTGAGGGAGAGCGAGGAGAGCATCATCGCCTCGGTCGTGGGCGCGCAGTGCGTCCTGAGGCCGAGCTGAGCGATGAGAAACGACGCCGAGAGCGCGGCGGGGATGGTGTTGCCCACGGCGGCGAAGACAATCGAGTCGGCCTGCTCGAGGAGGTGCACCGCCGCGATCAGGTCCTTCTCGTCAACGAGCCTCAGGGTGTCGTGGAGCTCGCGGCTCTTTGCGCTAAGGACGGTCTCCATCGCGCCGCGCGGGTCGTCAAGCGCGATGCGCGTCGAGGGGAGCTCGCCGGCATCCGCCACGAAGCCGTTCTCCTGCTGCATGGCGTCGCGGAGCTTGGTGAAGCTCTCGTAGCCGAGGTGGCGCGCAAAGCGCGAGACCGTCGCGGCCGACGTCTCGCTGCGCGCCGCTATCTCGCGCGTGGTCATGGAGGGTATGTCACCCTGGTTGGCCATCATGAAATCGGCGATGAGCTTCTCGCTCTCGCTCATGCGGTCGTACAGGGAACAGATCTCGTTGATGACACTGCCTCTACGCTGCTGCATAGTGCTCCCACCCCTCAACTCGGGGGACATGATAGCAAAGAGGGGGCCCGGCGACGGGCCCCCTCCTGTCTCACGTCAGCGAAAAAACTGGAACGCCACGCGGTTCTTCTCGCCTACGCGAGGTCCTGACGCCACTGCGGGGTGACGGGGTCGCGATAGTACTTCGCGGCGCCCACGCAGTTGAAGAGGTCCATCTTGTGACGGATGACGGCCTTGCCGGCCTCGATGCACTCCGGGAAGAGGTTGTTGGGATCCCAGCCGGAGCCCTCCTGCGAGAGGATCTCGCGAGCCTTGATGAAGAAGGCGCTCTTGTAGTCGGAGGAGATGTTCACCTTCTGGATGCCGATCTCGACGGCCTCGGCGATCTCGGAGTCGGGGTTGCCCGAGCCACCGTGGAGGACGAGCGGCAGGTCGACCTTCTCCTTGATGGCCTTGAGCACGTCCATGCGCAGCTTCGGCGTGACGCCCTTGGGATAGAGGCCGTGGCAGGTGCCGATGGCGACGGCGAGGGTGTCGACGCCGGTCTCCTCGACGAACTTCTTGGCGTCGTCGGGGTCGGTGTAGATGACCTCGGTCATGCCGCCCTCGATGGAGGTGCCGGTGTCACCGATGGTGCCCAGCTCGCCCTCGACGGAGACGTTGACCATGTGGGCATAGCGCACGACCTCGGCGGTCTTGGCGATGTTCTCCTCGAAGGGGAGCGCGGAGCCGTCGATCATGACGGAGGTGAAGCCGTCGTGGATGGCGCGCATGATGCTCTCGATGCTGTCGCCGTGGTCCATGTGGATGACGAAGGGCACGGGGCTGTTGGCGCAGCGGGCGACCATGTACTTCACGAAGTCGTCCTTGCAGTACGCGAGCTCGGTGGGGTGCACGGCGATGATCGCGGGGGCGTCCATCTCCTCGGCGGTCTCGACCACCGTGCGGAACAGGTTGCTCTCGGAGACGTTATAGGCGCCCACGGCGAAGTGGTTGGCCTTGGCCACCTCGAGCATCTGTGACATGTTGATGAGCATCTGTTTTTCTCCTTAGTCGTTCCTTGGTTGAACCCATATGTCCCAGCCCCTGGCGGGGCGTGAAACCATTCCGGTCGGGCGCTTCCCTCCCTAGCGCGCCCTGCCGGCAGATCCGGAGATCTCGATGTAGTGCTTGATCGTCGCCATGCCGGCGCGCCAGCTGTCCTCCACGAGCGTGGGGTAGTCGTAGCCGGGGTTCTCGGCGAGCGCGCGAGCGACGAACTCGCGCTGGGCGATCATGTAGTCGGTGCCCACGTTGATCTTGTTGATGCCGGCCTCGACGGAGCGGCGCATGTTGTCGTCGCCCGCACCGGAGCCGCCGTGGAGCACGAGCGGCGTGCCGGTGGCCTGCTTGATCTTCTCGACGATGTCGAAGTGGAACGTGGGGACGTAGCCCTCGGGGTAGTCGCCATGCGTGGAGCCATAGGAGACCGCGAGGCAGTCGACGCCGGTCGCGCGGATGAACTCAATGGCGACGTCCGGGTCGGTGTACATGTCGTCATCGGTCAGAAGGGCGCCCGACTCGTCGATGCGGCCCATGTTGCCGACCTCCGCCTCGACGGACGCGCCGTAGACCTGGGCGAGCTCGACGATCTCGCGCGTGATGCGCGCGTTCTCCTGGGCGTCGTAGGCCGAGGCGTCGCACATGACGCTCGAGAAGCCCTCGTGCAGGCAGCGCTTGAGGTGCGCGATGTCGCTGCCGTGGTCGAGGTTGATCGCCACGGGGACGTGGGCGGCCTGCGCCATCTTGATGATCGGACGCGTGAGGATGTCGCAGTCGAAGAACGACTTCACGTGGTCCTGGAGCAGGTCGATGATGATCGGGGCATCCATCTCCTCGGCCGCGGTGATGACGCCGCGCGCCGTCTCCAGGTTGAACGCGTTGATGGCCATGACGGCATACCCTTCGGCGTTGGCCTTGGCAAGCATGCCCTTCATCGACTCGTACATGCGCTGACATCCTTTCCTGATCTGTGACTCGGTGCGGGAGGGCCGGGGAGAGGCCCTCCCGCGGGGATGGTTCTAGAGCGTGCCTACGAGAGGCTGAAGCCGGAGAGGTCGACCTCCTGCTCCTCGTCGTCCTCGGGGACGTCGAGGTCGTTGACCTGCTCGGGGGTGAGGCGCTTCTTGATGAGCACCAGGAGCAGGGCGGTCACGCAGGAGCCAACGAGCAGGGCGACGACGGCCCAGAGCGGGTTGGTCATGGCCGGGATGACGAAGACGCCGCCCGAGGGGACCATGGACTCGACGCCCATGGAGAAGGAGATGGCGCCGCAGACGCCGCAGCCGATGGAGGTGGAGATGACGGTGCGGACGAGGTCGTTCATGGCGATGGGGATGACGCCCTCGGAGATCATGCAGATGCCCATGGGGAAGGCGACCTTGATGTTCTCCTCCTCGGTCTGCTTGAAGATCGGCTTATTGATGGCCTTGGAGAGCAGCCAGCCGAGCGTCACGCCGATGGGCGGGACCATGGCGGCGAGGACCTTGATGCCCTCGGGGCCGTAGATGCCGTCGGCCATGAGGCCGTCGCAGATGAGGTTCGGGACCTTGGAGATGGCTCCGCCGTAGTCAAGGCAGCCGATCCAGCCGATCACGAAGCCGTACAGGGCCTTCTGGCTCTGGTCGAGGCCGGTGATGAAGTTGGTGAGGGCGGCGGTGAACATGGTGAGCGGGCCGCCGAGGATGAAGAACATGATGAGCGCGCCGAGCATCGCGGAGAGCAGCGGGATGATCATCATGGGCATGAGCGCCTGGGCCCACTTCGGAACCTTGAGGTAGGACTCGATGACGAGGGCGATGTAGCCCACGATGAGGCCGCCGATGAGGCCGCCGAGGAAGCCCGCGCCGAGGAACGACGCGATCTCGCCCATGAGGAAGCCGGGGGCGATGCCGGGACGGTCGGCGACGGAGTAGGCGATGTAGCCGCCGATGAAGGCCGGGATGAGGCCCATGCCCATGCCGCCGAGCGTGGTGAACGCGGACGGGACGGTCATGGAGCCGAGGTCGTCAAGCGACGAGATGGTGGTGCCGCCGGTCAGGTTGCCGATGGCGATGAGCAGGCCGGACGCGACGATCAGCGGAAGCAGGTAGCTGATCGCGGTGAGCAGGTGCTTCTTGATCTCGGCAATGGTGAACTTGCCCTTGAGCTTGCCACTCATTGATGCTCCTCTCTGTGCTGTGCGGGTGTGAGCCGGGGCGCGCTAGGCGTTGAGGCTCTCCTCGATCTTGTTGATGATCTGCTTGGACGCCTTGAGGACCACGGAGGTCGGGACCTCCATGACGCGCTTGCCCTCGAAGCGCGAGTGGTCGATCTTGATGTCGACGGCCAGGATGACGGCGTCGGCCTCGGCGATCTCCTCCGGCGTGAGCTCGTCCTCGACGCCGATGGTGCCCTGGGTCTCCACGTGGATCTCGTGACCGAGCGACTGGGCGGCCTTGACGAGCTTCTCCTTGGCCATGTAGGTGTGCGCGATGCCGGACGTGCAGGCGCAGACTCCCACGAGCTTCATGATTCTCCCCCTCTGCTTCGTACCTGTTTACCTGTCTCGGCGCCGGGCGGGCTGGCCTTGGCGCCGTTCTCGCCGAAACGAGCTAGTCGTCGTAGTCATCCGGGCTGGACTCGAGCAGCGCGAGCATCTCCGCCGGCGTCTTGACGGCGTGCAGCTTCTCCGCGAAGCTCTCGTGCGCGAGCAGCATGGCAACGTGCTGCAGCAGCTTGATGTGAAGCACGTTGGAGTCGCCGTCGGTGACGGCGAACAGGATGACCACGGTGACCGCCTCGTCCTCGAGCGACTCCCACTCGATCGGGTTCTTCGACGTTCCGATCGCGAGCGCGGTCTGGTTGACGCCGGAGGACTTGCCGTGCGGGATAGCGACACCCATGCCGATGCCGGTCGGGCCCTGCTCCTCGCGCCACAGCACGTCATCGAAGAAGCTCTTCCGGTCGTTCAGCTTGCCCTGCTCCTCGAGCAGGTCGGTCAGGCGGGTCAGCATCTCCTCCTTGCTGCTGACGTCCAGGTCGAGCGCGATGAGCTTCTCGTCGATGACGTTGGAGATGTTGAACTCCTGGCTGGTTCCCTCTGCCATATCGTTCCCTCCTCTCTGTGTGTTGACCCCCTCGTTGTTTCATAACTATAGATTGTTCTGAAACAAATTGCATTGTTTCTCCGCATTTGCGGGTAAACGGTCAATTCTGGGGCGTGAGCGGTACCTTACGTCGCCCTTACGGTTCAAAGGAGGTGCCTCCCGGTGAAACATTCTGAATATCCCCAGTTATTTGATAGGTAATTGCCTCTTTCAGGCCCTTTGCCCTCGGCGTTCCGACACCGCCCGACCTGCCGTCCACCGCTCGTTCACGTGCGCTCACGCCGCTTGTGCTTATTCTTTGTGTTTCAAGTAGTTACTATTACTGAAACGTTATGGGTCAAAGGAAAGGACGGCGGGATGAGCGAGAGGCTTCTCGGGGCGCTTGAGGCGGGCGGCACCAAGATGGTGTGCGCGATCGGTTACGGGGACGGCACGGTGCTGGAGTCCGAGCAGATTCCCACCACGACGCCCAAGGAGACGTGCGACGCGATCGTCAGCTGGTTTGCCGAGAAGAACGTCGAGGCGCTTGGCATCGGCGCCTTCGGCCCGACGGCCGTCAACCCCGCCTCCCCGCGCTACGGCCAGATCCTTGAGACCCCCAAGACCGCCTGGCGCTACTTCGACCTTCTCGGCACGCTCTCCGGGGCGCTCGGCGTTCCGTGCGGCTATGACACCGACGTCAACGTGGCCTGCCTCGGCGAGGCGACGTTCGGCTGCGCGCGCGGCCTCGACGCGGTGGTGTACCTCACCATCGGGACCGGCGTGGGCGCCGGCGTCATGATCGACGGCAAGCTCGTCCACGGCATGCTCCACCCCGAGGCCGGCCACGTCCTCGTCACGCGCGACCCGCGGGAGACCCTGCCCGCCGACGAGAGCGGCTGCCCCTATCACGCCAGCTGCCTCGAGGGCCTCATCGCCGGCCCCGCCATCAAGCGGCGCTGGGACGGCAAGAGCGCCGGCGACATGGCCGATGACGCCGAGGCGATGGACCTGCTCGCCGGCTATCTCGGCCAGGCGCTCGCCACCTACGTCCTCTGCTACTCGCCCAAGCGCATCATCATCGGCGGCGGCGTGGCGGACCACACCCCCATCGTTCAGCTCGCGCGCGCCAAGACGCTCGAGGCCCTGGGCGGCTACATCGTCACGCCCGAGCTCGAGGACGTCGACTCCTACATCGTGAACAACAGCCTCGAGGGGCGCCAGGGCATCATGGGCTGCCTCGAGCTGGCGAGAAGGGCGCTCTGATTGGGAACGCGTTTTTTCCCTCAGAGCTTTTGGGACGGGCGCGCCACCGGCGTCAGGCAAAAGGGGACGGGTTATTTCTCTCAGGGAGTTTGGGACGGGCCTGCCACTGGCGGCAGGCCCGTCC
>NZ_JBQXES010000005.1:0-91515 GCF_052599055.1 Thermophilibacter sp. ZX-H3
CGCCGCCACGTCCCTGCCCGTCATGCTCGCCATCGCGACCTCCCTACGCCGTCGTGCCCCTCGCTGCGAGCGTACGCCGGCGACCGGACAGAAACTCAGGGGCTATGCTTCTCGTTAGGGGCCACATGCGGAGATTTCCGCACATCCCGGTTTACGCGTGCAAAAGGTGAAACCTTCGGATGCGTAGCTTGGGATCTCGCGTCAGAATCAACCAGAATCCCGGTTTACGCGTCCTTCTCGGCACGCGTAAACCGGGATGTCTGAAAAACCATGGCTGCGCGTGATGGCGCGTGTGCCAAATGTGCCAAATAAACCTGACGCCAGTGGCATGCCACGCGGTGGCGCGCCTAGACTCCCTGGACTGCCATGCCCACGAGGGTGGGGCCGGTGTGGACGAGCAGGTCGGCGGAGATGCCGCAGCTCACAAACTCGACGATCTCCGCCACGGCGCCCACGCGCTCGCGCACGCGCGCCACGAGCTCGCCGCGCAGCGCGGGGTCGAACGTGCAGACCGCAAGGCGCACGCGGCCCCATCGCGCGGCGTTCTCAACGAGCAGCTTGACCTGCGCGTCGAGCGCGCGCTGCCAGCCGCGGGCCTTCTTGGCGATGACGTACTTGCCCTCGCGCTCGTCGCACATGAGGACGGGCTTGATGTTGAGGACGGACCCCACGCGGTAGACGGCCTCGCTGATGCGGCCGCCCTTGCGCAGGAAGTCGAGCTTCTGGACGGAGAAGTACACGCGCGTGCGCTCGGAGAGCGCGCCCAGCACGCTGCCGATCCTGTCGAGCGGCATGCCGGCCTCGACCTGCCGCACGGCCTCCATGACGACGAGGCCCGCGGCGACGCCGATGCTCTTGGTGTCCACCACCACGACGGGGAAGTCCTCCATCTGGCGCGCGACCATGTTCATGGTCTCGTTGGTGGCGGAGAGCCCCGAGGAGATGGTCACCACGACGGCGCCGACATACCCGTCGCGCCGCGCCTGCTCGAAGGTGTCGCGGATCTTCATGGGCGAGGGAAGCGAGGTCGAGGGGATCTCCTCGTCAAAGCGGCGGACCACGTCCTCCGTGGTGATGTCGACGCCGTTCTCGTAGCTCGACCCGTCGGAGTAGTTGATGCGCAGCGGGATGACGCGCACGTCGTGGGCGGCCACGAAGTCGGCCGGCGTGTCGGTCCCGGAGTCGGTGATGACGGCGATGCGCTGCTCGTTCATGGTTTCTCTCCCTGATGCGTGACGAGGTCCCCGCTGGCCGGTATGATGCTAGCTAGACTATATCCCTTTCACATGGTCTTGAATACTAGATTATCTGTTTACGAGAAAAACAAAGGAGTGCCATGGGCGAGAAGAACCGTGAGCTCCGCGCCGCGTCGGCAAGCGAGGACGACCTCAGGTCGCTCGGGGAGCGGATGCGCTCCGTGCACATCTCGCGCATCCGCGAGATGCCGCGCATCGAGCTCTACCTCGACCAGCTGCTCACGCTCGTCTCGCAGGAGCTCGAGTTCATGCAGGTCCCGGGCGAAACCCTCGTCACGGGCTCCATGGTCAACAACTACGTCAAGCAGGGCGTGATCCCCGCGCCGCGCAAGAAGCGCTACACGCGCCGGCACGTGGCGTCGCTGCTCTTCGTGTGCGCCCTGAAGCGCGTGTTCTCCATCTCGCAGGTGAGCCAGCTCGCAGCCCTCATCTGGTCCTCCGAGCTCGACCTCGAGGCGCTCTACGACAGCTCGTGCGCGGCGCTCGAGGCGGCGCTCGCGCGGCGCTTCTCGCCTGGCGGCGAGCAGACCTGCCAGGAGGGCGCGCTCGTTCTTCTCGACAAGGACGGCTGCCCGGCCGAGACGGGGCTCGCGTGGCTGCTCCAGGCCGCCATGGACGCCCTGGCGGACAAGGTCGCGGTGGAGCAGGTGCTCCTCCTCGGCGAGCAGGGGGCGTGAGGCATGGCCAAGAGCATCTACGGCGAGCCTGCCGTCGTGCGCCGCCTCGAGCGGCGCGGCGCGCTCGCCACGGTGACCGGGAACGGCACCGTCGCCGCGGGCGTCATGGTGGCCGCGGCCCTCCTCGCGCTCGTGATCGCCAACACCCCGCTCTACGAGGGCGTGGAGTGGGTGCTCGCGCTGCCGCTCGAGGTGGGCGTGGGCCCGTTCGAGGTCTCGCTCACCGTCGAGGCCTTCGTGAACGACTTCCTCATGGCGGTCTTCTTCCTGCTCGTGGGCATCGAGCTCAAGTACGAGACCACGGTGGGGCAGCTTCGCCGCCCGCGCCAGGCCATCCTCCCCATGCTCGCGGCGGTGGGCGGCGTCACCGCGCCCGCCCTCATCTACCTCGCCGTCAACGCCGGCCAGCCCACCGCGAGCGGCTGGGCGGTCCCCATCGCCACCGACATCGCCTTCGCGCTCGGCGTGGTGTCGCTCCTCGGCGACCGCATCTCACCCGAGGCCAAGGTCTTCTTCCAGACGCTCGCCATCGCCGACGACATCCTCGCCATCGTCGTCATCGCCCTCTTCTACGGGCAGGTGCCGGACCTCGGCTGGTGCGCCGCCTCGCTCGTGGCCGTCCTGGGCCTCGTGGCGCTCAACCGGGCGCGGGTCTACTCGGTGGCCCCGTACGTGGCCGTGGGCCTCGTGCTCTGGGCGTGCATGTTCAACTCGGGCGTCCATGCCACGCTCGCGGGCGTCATCCTCGCCTTCGCGCTGCCGAGCCGCTCGGACGTGCGCCTCCCCGAGCTCTCCGACTGGCTCGCGCACCGGGCCCACGACCTCGACGACGCCTACGACGACGAGCACCACGTCCTCGGCCAGCACGACTTCACCGAGGGCGCCTGGCGCGTGGAGCGCGTCATGCACCACGTGACCCCGCCGCTGCAGCGCATGGAGCGCTACGTGTCCGTCTTCGTGAACTTCCTCGTGCTGCCGCTCTTCGCCTTCGTGAACGCGGAGCTGCACCTCGTGGGGGAGAACTTCGGCGCCATCCTCTCCAACCCCGCGGCGCTCGGCACCTATCTCGGCGCCGTCGTCGGCAAGCCCGTGGGCATCATCCTCGTGACCGCCCTGCTCGTGCGCCTCGGCTTCTCGCGGCTGCCGCGCGGGATGGACTGGGGCCAGGTCGTGGCCGTGGGCATCCTCGGCGGCGTGGGCTTCACCATGTCCATCCTCATCTCCGGCCTGGCCTTCGCGGACCCGGCCGACGCCGTCGCGGCCAAGTGCGCCATCCTGCTGGGCTCGGTGACCTCCGCCCTTCTCGGCTACGCCTTCGTGCGGCTGGCCGTTCGCGGGCGCGGCGGCGGGCATGGGCGGAAGTCTCGCCCTCGCGGGGCAAACCGTCCGGGGCAAGGGGTATCCTAGGGTGCATGCGCACGCTCGCACCCGTTAGGAGTCTCGCATGAACGGTTTCAAGCGCCTCTGCATGGTCCTCTTCACGCTGGCGAACCTCTTCGTCCTGGCGGCCCTCGCGCTCACGTGGTACGGCCCGTGGACGTCGGAGGCGTCGGCGCTGCTCAACCTCGAGCCGTATTCCATCGCCATCCTGGCGTGCCTCGCCGTGAGCGCCTTCGGCCTCGTGGTCCTTCTCGTCCGCGCGCTCGTGGTCCGCAAGGTCCGCACGATCGAGGTGGCCTCCGTCGACGGCGGCGTCATCTCCGTCACGCGCGACGCCATCGCCGCCCAGGCCTCCCACATCGTGGAGGCCGACGGCACGTGCTCGGCGGCGCGCGTCATCGTTGACGCCAGGGCCCGCGGTCACGTGCGCGTCCACGTGCGCGTGCTCCCGCACGAGAGCGTGGACGTGGTGGCCAAGGGCGCCGAGCTGCACGAGGACCTCCTGCACGGGCTCGCCAAGGTCTGCGGCGACAAGGTCGAGGACGTGAGCCTGGAGTTCGTGGAGCCCGAGTCGGTCACGGTCTCGCTGGCGGAGGTCGACGAGCCGGTCGACGACGGCGGCCTCGCGCCGGCCGAGCCCGACTCCACGAGTGAGATCACGGTGTCGATGGGCGCCGCGCGCGAGTCCGAGAGGGAGGCGTAGGAGCCATGGCAGACGAGAGGGGCGCCAAGCCCAGGGTTGAGTTCAAGGTGGAGCTCGAGGACGCGGGCGAGAAGGACGCGGGGCAGCGGCCGTCCGCCGACGTCCCCGACGACGGGGCCGCCTCCGGCGAGCCCGCGCGCGACGGCCTGGGCTGCGTGCGCGACTGGGTGCGCCGCACCTTCCCGGGCGGCGAGGGAGCCTTCTGGGGCGGCGTCGTGGGCCTCGTGGCGGCCATTGCCTTCCTGGTCCTGGGCGTCTGGTACACCGCGGTCATCGCCGCCTTCGTTCTCGTGGGCGTGGCCGTCGGCCAGGCCGTTGACGGGGACCCCAAGATCTGGAACCTCATCCGCAGCCTCTTCTCACGCAACCAGTGACGGGCATAACGAGTAGTGCAGACGTGGGCGGCGCCCCCCCCCGGCAGCGAGGAGCAGACATGAGCAAGCCGAGCAGCATCAGGACCAACGAGCCGGTCGCCGAGCCGGAGCCCGAGGTCGTCGAGGAGACGGCGGTCGAGGAGGCCGTCGAGGAGGGGCCGGAGCCCGCTGAGGACGCCCTCGCCGAGCTTCCCGAGGAGGGCCAGGACATCGACCTCTCCACGGAGGGTGACGAGGACACGGACTCCGAGGACTCCCTCACCTTCTCGAACGGCGTCATCGAGAAGATCGTGGCCATCGCGATGCGCGAGGTCCCAGGCGTCGTGGGCATGAAGGGCAGCTGGTTCAACCGCGTGCAGGACGCCTTCGGCGCGAGCGACTCCACGAAGGGCGTCACCGTCGAGGTCACGCCCGAGAGCGCCGTGCGCGTGAACATCTCCGTGCTCATCGAGTACGGCGCGTACGCGCCGCAGGTCTTCGAGGACGTCAAGCGCGCCGTGGTCAAGCAGGTCACGGGCATGACGGGCCTCGAGGTTGCCGGCGTCAACCTGCGCATCGAGGACGTGCTCACGCCCGAGGAGATCGAGCAGCGCAGCCGTCGCGCAACCCCCGCAAAGAAGGACGAGAAGGACGAGGAGCCGGAGGAGTAGCGACTCCGCTCAGTCACCCGTTTCGGCCGCGCGGTCCTTCTCGCCGCGCGGCCTTTCTTTGCCGCGACCCGGCTTTTTCTTCCTCTCCGCGCCCCCTCTCGCCTCCGCCGTCTCCTGCCTCTGCCGCCCCTGCGCCCGCTCCTGCCGCCCCTGCGCCCGCCGTCCGCGTCCCTGCGCCCGCCGCCCGCGTCCCGCCGCTTAGGTGAGCAAATTAGTTGAACCATCGCTGCTCACCTAAGGGAGGCAGCTTCCTGCGACCTGCGAAAACGCTACTCACCTAAGAAAACCGTGCAAGATAGTTCAACTAATATGCTCACCTAAGGGGGGGGACGAGAGGCGAGGCGGGGCAGGACGGCGACGGCGGCGACGGCGGCGGAAGGGGACCGCCCCGGGATCAGCGAACCTCGTGCGGCGTCTCGACGCCTGCGGCGAAGGCGAGCAGCGCCTCGACGTTGCTGCGGACCATGCCCTCCACGTCCTCGGCGGTGTAGAACGCCATGTGCGGGGTCACGATGGCGTTGGGCAGCGCCATGAGCGCGGCGCGGTCCCGGTTGGGGAGGGCGTCGCGGCTGCGGTCGAGGTAGTAGAGGCCGGCCTCGTGCTCGATGGTGTCGAGCGCCGCCCCGCCTATCCGCCCGGACTCGAGCGCTTCGACGAGCGCGGCCGTGTCCACGAGGCTGCCGCGCGCGGCATTCACGAGCACGGCGTCCGTCTTCATGAGCGCGAGCTCCTCGGCGCCGATCATGTGGTGGTTCTCGGGCAGGCCCGGCGCGTGCAGGGTCACCACGTCGGAGGAGGCGAGAAGTTCGGGCAGGCTCGTGTAGGTGGCGAGGTCCGCGAGCTCGGCGCGCGGGAACGGGTCGTACGCGAGCACGCGGCACCCGAAGCCCCTGAGCTCGCGCACCACGCAGGAGCCGATCGCGCCCGTCCCCACCACGCCCACGGTACAGCTGGAGAGCGCCCGACCGAGCTTGCCCTCGAGGGTGAAGTCCTGCGCCGCGGCGTGGCGGCAGACGAGCTTGAGCTTGCGTAGCGCCATGAGCATCAGCATGATGGCGTAGTCCGCCACGCCCTCGGGCGGGTAGGACGCGTGCCCCACGCGGATGCCCAGCTCGCGCGCCGCGGCAAGGTCGATGTGCTCATAGCCGATCGACCGCGTGGCGAGTCCGCGGACACCAAGCTCGCGGTAGGCCGCGAGGAGCTCGCGCGACATGGGGTTGGTGATGATGCAGATGCCGTCCGCGCCGGCCGCGAGGCCCGCGTTCTCCAGCGTGGGGTAGTCGGCCGTCCAGCCGAAGTCAAAGCCCAGCTCGCGGCTCAGCGCCTCGAGGCAGGGCAGCTCGTCGTAGGGGCGCAGGGCGTAGGCGAAGATTCTCATGGGGCCTCCCGTGGTCGGATGGCCCTATGCTAGCGGTTCCGCTGCTAGAATTGGCGAGACTTCGACGGAGGGGGAGACATGACGGATAGCGTGAGCATCGAGGCCGTGGAGGCCGCGGCGCGCGCCAACAACACGCCCGGCCCGGACCACATGAACTGCGGCGAGTCCGTGATCGCGGCGCTCTGGGACGCCTTCGAGCCCGACTTCCCGCGCTCGGTCGTGGCGATGGGCGCCGGCATGGGGGCGGGCATCGGCGGGTCGGGGTGCATCTGCGGCGCGCTTGCCGGCGCCGTGGCGTTTCTCGGCCTCATGGTGGGGACCAAGGAGCGCGCCAAGCCGCTCGCGGCCGAGCTGCACGACGCCTTCCGCGACGGCACCACCAAGCACGTGACCTGCTGCCGCGTGCTCACGCGCGGGATGGACTGGTGGGGCGAGGAGCGCGTCTCCCAGTGCCAGTACCACTGCTCGCTCGCGGCCGGCGCCGCGGCGCGGATCCTCTGCCGCGAGCTCGGCATCCGCGCGGAGGACTAGCTAGGGGAGGGCCTGCCAGAGCGAGGCCGCGGCTATGACGAGCGCCGCGGCGAGGCAGCACGCGTCCACGACGCCGCCCGTGTGGCAGAGGCCGAGGCTGAGGCCGCGCCGCGCGGGCCAGAGGAGGCGCAGCCCCCGGTAGGTGAGCAGGTCGAGCACGAGGTGCGTGGCAAAACCGAGCGCCACGTACGGCGCGAGCGGCGCGCAGACGAGATGGGTCGCCGCCGCAAACCCCGCGAGCGCGAGCAGGGAGTGCGAGAAGGACCGGTGCGCCGAGAGCCGTGCCGCGCAGCAGAGCGCGACGAGGCCGGCAAGCCCGAGCGCCACCGACTCAAGTCCCGTTTCCGCCGCGCGGCCCACGAGGGGCCAGCCCGCCGCGGCGTCGGCGACGAGCGCGCCCGCGAGCAGCGCCGCGGCCCCGGCGCGCGTGAGCCGCTCTCTCCAGGGGTGAGCCGTGTCACGGACGTCCAGATCCGGCAGGACGGCACCGACCGCGCCCCCGGCGGCCGCGACCGCGAGGCCGGTGAGGCCTGCCGCCGGCCCCGCCGCGAGCAGCGCCGCCGCGACGCCCACCGCGAGGTGCGTCCTTCCCGTCACGTGCCCTCCGTCCTTCTCGCCTGCGCGCGTGCTACACTACCTTACGACAACGGGGGGCTGGCGCATGCCGGCTGAGATTGGGCCCAGGATCGCGGCCCTGACCCAGGAACCTGATCCGGGTAATGCCGGCGTAGGGAAGAGCTTCGCGCGCAACGAGGCACCTACGAGAGACGGGGTGCCCTGGGGCACCCGGAAGGGAGGGCGCGTGAACTGCTCGGTTGCGATTCAGTTCCTGCCCATGGACGCCACCACGGACGACGCCACGTGCGACGCGGTGGATGCCGTCATCGCCTACATCGACTCCACGGGGGTGGACTACTTTGTCGGCCCCTTTGAGACGGCGATCGAGGGCGACTACGAGACCTGCATGGAGATCCTCAAGAACTGCCAGCTCGTGGGCGCCAAGGCGGGATGCAGGCACATGATGACCTACGCCAAGATCAACTTCCGGCCCGAGGGCGACGTCATGTCCACCGACCGCAAGATCGGCAAGTACCACCCCGGCGACCCGGAGTTTGCCCCCAAGGCCGCGGGCGCGGCGGCCTAGCATGGCGGCCCGTCCCGAGCCCACCCGCGCGCGCCGCGTGCTTACGCCGCTTCTGACCGTCGCGGCGCTCCTCGCCCTGTGGCAGGCCGTCGTGGGGGTGGGGCTCGTCCCCAACTTCCTGCTGCCCACGCCGGTGCAGGTGGTCCAGTCCCTCGTGGAGGACGCCCCGCTGCTCGCGAGCCACTGCGTGACCACGCTTGCCGAGGCCGCGGCCGGCCTTGCGGCAGGCGTTGCGCTGGGCTTTGTCTTTGCGGTGCTCATGGATCGCTTCGAGGGCTTCTACCTGGCCTTCGAGCCGCTCATGACCATCTCGCAGACCATACCCACCGTGGCCATAGCCCCGCTTCTGGTGCTGTGGCTCGGCTACGGCGCTCTGCCCAAGGTCGTGCTTGTGATCATCTCGACGTTCTTCCCGATCACGGTGTCTCTGGCCTCGGGGTTCCGCTCGGTCGACCCGGACGTCATCGACCTCATGCGCACGATGAACGCCTCGCGCTGGCAGATCTTCTGGTACGCCAAGCTGCCCGCCGCGACGGAGCAGTTCTTCAGCGGCCTCAAGATCTCCGCCACCTACGCCATCGTCGGCGCGGTCATCGCCGAGTGGCTCGGCGGCAACGTGGGCCTCGGCGTCTACATGACGCGCGTGCGCAAGTCCTTCTCGTATGACCGCATGTTTGCCTCGATCATCGTCATCTCCGCGCTGTCGCTCGCCCTCATGAAGCTCGTGGAGCTCGCCCAGCGCACGTGCATGCCCTGGAAGCGGGCAGAAAGGAACAGCAATGAGCGATAAGAACCTCGCCAGGAACCTCAGCCGCCGCCAGTTCGTCGCCGCCGCGGGCGCCGCCGCGACGACCGCGGCCCTCGCGGCCTGCGACGGCGCGCAGGCCCCCGCCGATGACGACGCCTCCGGCTCCGCGGACGGCGGGAAGACCAAGGTCTCCTTCGTCCTGGACTACACCCCCAACACCAACCACACCGGCATCTACGTGGCGCTCGCCGAGGGCTACTTCGACGAGGAGGGCCTCGAGGTCGAGATCGTCCAGCCGCCCGCGGACGGCGCGGATGCCCTCATCGGTGCCGGCGGCGCGCAGATGGGCGTCTCCTACCAGGACTACATCGCCAACAACCTGGCCTCCGACCAGCCGATGCCCTACTCCGCCGTGGCCGCGATCATCCAGCACAACACCTCCGGCATCATGAGCCGCCAGGAGGACGGCGTCACGCATCCCGCCGCCATGGAGGGCCACACCTACGCCACGTGGGACATGCCCGTCGAGCAGGCAACCGTGCGCCACTGCGTGGAGGCCGACGGCGGCGACTGGTCCAAGGTCGAGCTCGTGCCGTACGAGGTGGACGACGAGGTCAGCGGCCTGCGCGCCAACATGTTCGACACCGTGTGGGTCTACGAGGCCTGGGCCGTCCAGAACGCCGTGGTGCAGGACTTCCCGTACAACTACTTCAGCTTCATCTCGGTGGACCCGGTCTTTGACTACTACACGCCGGTCATCGCCGCCAACGATGACTTCGCCAAGGAGAACCCCGAGGCCGTGAGGGCGTTCCTGCGCGCGGCCAAGAGGGGCTACGAGTACGCCGTGGAGAACCCCGACGCCGCGGCGGACATCCTCTGCGAGCAGGTGCCCGAGCTCGACTCCGCGCTCGTCCACCAGAGCCAGACCTACCTCGCCGACCAGTACGTCGCCGACGCCGAGGCCTGGGGCGTCATCGACCCCGAGCGCTGGGCCGCCTTCTACCAGTGGCTGAACGACAACGACCTCGTGAACAACCAGCTCGACGTCAACGCCGGCTACGACCTCTCCTTCCTGGAGTAGGCGTGGGCGCTGGCGAGAAGAACGAGCCCCCCGTGGCCGCGGGCGCGCAGGCGACTCCCGCGCTCGCGGCCGAGGGGCTCACCCTCTCGTGGGACGGCGAGCACGTCATCGTGCGCGACGTCGACGTGAGCGTGGCGCCCGGCGAGGTCTGCTGCCTCGTGGGCCGCTCCGGCTGCGGCAAGACCACGATCCTGCACGCGCTCGCCGGCCTCACGACGCCTGTGTCCGGTCGCGTCCTCCTGCATGGCGAGGACGTGACCGGCCGGCCGGGCCGCGTGAGCTACATGCTGCAGAAGGACCTGCTGCTGCCGAGCCGCCGCATCATCGACAACGTGTGCCTGCCGCTCGTGCTCGCGGGCATGAAGAAGACCGACGCCCGTGCCAAGGCCGCCCCGCTCTTCGAGCGCTTCGGCCTCGCGGGCTGCGAGCGCAAGTGGCCGAGCGAGCTCTCCGGCGGCATGCGCCAGCGCGCGGCGTTCCTGCGCACCTACCTCATGGGCGCGGACGTGACGCTCTTGGACGAGCCCTTCTCGGCGCTCGACGCCCTCACGCGCACGGACGTGCGCCGCTGGTTCGTGGGCGTGGCGGCAGAGCTCGGGCTCTCCGCGCTCGTGATCACGCATGACGTGGACGAGGCCGTCTCCATGGCGAGCCGGATCTACGTGCTCGCGGGCGCGCCGGCCGCGGGCGAGCCCAGCCACGTGGCGGGCATCGTGCCCGTGGACCGCGTGGCCAGCGAGCACTTCGAGCTCACCGACGAGTACCTCGCCGCCAAGCGCCAGGTCATGGCGCTTCTGGGGTAACCGCCGCCGACCCGAGGCCCTTCTCGGTGGCTCAATGTGCCCATATCAAATCTGGCCGCGGCTTTTTGGCGCTTTCGTCCCCCTTGGGAGGGCAAAAAGCGCCAAAAAGCCGCGGCCAGAATTTATGTTGTAGGCGAGAAGGGCGCGTGGGCGAGAAGGGTGAGCGGGCGAGTGGGCGAGAAGAACGAATGGCCGAGAGACCCCGCGCATCGTAAGCAAGGAATAACGGCGGTGTAAGGCTCGCGCAAGGGGAGGGGAACGATCCGTAAAAGGTCTTCCCCCGGACGTATCGTTAGGGCATCGATACGTCTGAAGGGAGCTTCGTGGGAGCAAGGACCAGGACCCTCGTCGCCGGAGTCGCGCTCATCGTGGTGGCGGCGGCGCTCGCTGTGGGGATTGCGCTCTTCTCCAACGGTGCGGTGCCCGGGCAGGGCCCCAGCGAGGCATCCGGGGACGCGCCTGCCGAGCAGTCGCTCACGGTGGTCCGCGGCGTCATCGGCTCCGAGAAGGAGTCGCTTTTCGCGGACCCCGAGGCCAAGGAGATCTTCGCTCGCTACGGGCTCGACGTTCAGGTCACGACGTCGGGCTCCTGGGCCATGGCGGAGCGCGGGGGTATCGAGGGGTCGGACTTCGCCTCGCCCTCCTCTGAGATCGCGGCCGCGCACATCGAGGACGTCCACGGCGACGCCGTCCTCTCCACCACGCGTCCCTTCTACTCGCCGCTTGCCATAGCCACCGGCGAGACGGTCCTCGCCGTTCTCGGGCAGAACGGCCTCGCCGAACAGCGTGACGGCGTCTGGTATCTCGACATGGCCGCCTACCTCGATGCCGTCGCCAACGGCAGGCGCTGGACGGACCTCGCGGGCTCCGAGGCCTACCCCTCGAGCAGAAACGTCATGATCACCACCACCGACGTGCGCTCCTCCAACTCCGCGCTCATGTACCTCAGCCTCGCGAGCTACGTCCTCAACGGCAACGCCGTGGTCACGAGCGAGGACGCGGCGCGCCAGCAGGCCACGGACTCCCTGGCCCGCCTCTTCCTCGACCAGGGCTACTCGCAGTCCTCCTCCGCGGGGCCGTGGGAGTCCTTCCTCTCCAAGGGGCCCATGAACCAGCCGCTCACGCTCATCTACGAGAGCCAGTACCTCGAGGCGCAGATGAACGAGCCCACGCGCGTGACCGACGAGATGCGCATCTGCTACCCCGCGCCCACCATCTTCTCGGACCACGTGGTCGTGGCCTTCTCCGAGGCGGGGCAGCAGGTCCAGGACGTGCTGGACAACGACCCTGACATGGCGCGCGTCATCGCCCGGCACGGGTTTCGCCTCAACGGCTCCAACTCGGGCGTCTTCTCCGAGCAGGTAGGGGAGGCCGGACTCACTGGATACGCCGCGGACGGCACGTTTATCGACGCCGCCCAGGCTCCCAGCTACGAGGTGGCGGACGCCATGCTCCAGACCATCGAGGCGCTGTACTAGCGCCGGGGAGGAGAGGGACCATGCTGAACGCACCCGTCACACGCCGCCGCTGGCTCGCCGTTCTTCTCGCCCTGGGGTGCGCGCTTGGCTGCGTGGCCGCCCTGCCCGCCTGCACGGGCGGCGGGCCCGCGCAGGGCGAGCCCCAGGGACGGCCCGCCAGCGAGGACGTCGACTCCGAGCCCGCGGTCGACGTCTCGGGCACGACGCTGCGCGTGCTCGCGGGCTCGGAGGTCCAGGACATGCTGCCCATCCTGGAGGACGCCGAAGCGGAGCTGGGGATCTCGGTGGAGCTTGAGTACATGGGAACGCTCGACGGCACGGAGGCGGTCATGGCGGGCGAGGGGGACTACGACGCCACGTGGTTTCCGTCCAACGCCTACATGAGCCTCTTTGACGAGAAGGGCTCGCTCGTCTCGCAGGAGACCTCGATCATGCGGACGCCGGTGGTGCTCGGCGTGAGGGCAGATCGCGCTGTCGAGCTCGGCTGGGACGAGGAGAGCCCCACGTGGGCCGAGGTCGTGGACGCCGCCGCCTCGGGCGAGTTCTCCTATGGCATGTCCAGCCCGGTCTCGTCCAACAGCGGCTTCTCCGCGCTGGTGGAGCTCGCGACGGCGCTCTCCGGCACGGGCGCCGCCATCACGGAGGACGATGTCACGGCCGTGGCGGCTGACCTCACGCGCTTTGCCCAGGGGCAGGCGCTCACGAGCGGCTCTTCGGGCTGGCTCATGGAGGCCTACGACAAGGACGCGTCCGCCGTCGACGGCATCTTCAACTACGAGTCGCTCATCCTGCAGGACGAGGGGCTCGTGGAGGTGATCCCGCAGGACGGCGTCATCACCGCGGACTACCCGCTCACGCTGCTCTCCGGCCGCGGGGAGGACGCCGAGGCGGCGTATCGGGCGCTCGTGGACTACCTGCGTCGCGATGACGTGCAGCGGCGCATCGCGGACGAGACGCTCCGCCGCACGGCCGCGACGACGCCCGATGACGCGCGGATGGTCTTTGAGATTCCCTTCCCCAACCGTCTCGAGACGGTGCGCGCCCTGCTCTCCAGCTGGGTCGCCGACGTGCGCAAGCCCGCCAACATGGTCTTTCAGATCGACACCTCGGGCTCCATGGAGGGCGCGCGCCTCGACGCGCTCAAGGCTGCGCTCGTCTCCCTCACGGACACCGGAGCGGACGGCACGACCTCGCTCCTCACGTTCCAGCCGCGAGAGACGGTGCACTTCGTCGAGTTTGGCTCGGAGATCAAGAGCGAGAAGGACCTCGAGGTGGCGGAGGACGGCGACCTCTCCGACGTGCGCGCCTACGTGGAGGGGCTTCGCGCGGCGGGCAACACGGCAATCTACGGCACCCTGCAGCACTCCCTTGAGCTGGCGGCGCAGAGCCGCTCGGACGACAACGTGACGTCGGTCGTGCTCTTCTCGGACGGGGAGAACACCGACTACCCGGGCATCGACGAGTTCTCCTTCTGGTACGAGGCCACGCCCGAGGTCCAGGGCATCCCCGTCTACGCGATTCTCTTCGGCGAGACCAGCAGGGCGGAGATGGAGCAGCTCACCCAGCTGACGGGCGGGCGCGCCTTTGACGCCGCGGACGGCGACCTCACCGCCGCCTTCAAGGAGATACGCGGCTATCTGTAAATTGGGGACGGGTTTGTTCTCTCAGAGAAAACGGGACAGGTTGGGGGCGCCCGCCACGTCGCCACGGATGGGAGGTTCGATGCCAGGGGAACGGGGTCTCGTGCTCGGGATGTCGGCGGCGGTCTTCGTCGTGTTCTGCGTCTCCGCCCTTCTTGCCTCGGGGCTCGCCGCTCAGGTGGCGCTCGTGGTCGTCGGCGCCCTCATGTCCGCAGGCTCATGGCTGCTGCTCACCTCGCTCAACATGCCTCGCCACGTGGCGGCGATAGACCTGGACGCACTCGTCGGGGCCGATCCCACGCTCAAGGAGTCCGCCGAGGCCGTGAGTGGCATGGCGGGCCGCATCGACGAGGCGTGCGCCGCGGACAGCCCCCGCGGCATCGCGGCGGAGTCCGAGCGGCTGCGGGCCCTCGTGTCCTCCATGGCGGAGCTCGTGGAGCTGCCCGAGTTTGCCACGGCCGGGGCGGAGGAGGACCGCCACCTCGTCCTTTCGCTTGCCACCACGTGGCTGCCGGGCGCCTGGGACCAGCTCGTGACCAACGTCCGCTACCTGGGGTTTGGCGGTCGGGCGAGCTCGCGCGCCAGGCGGAACGTGACCGCGCTCGACGAGCAGTGCGCGCATGTTGCCGGCGCGCTCGACCGCATACGGACCAACATCGTCGACGGGGCCTCCGCGAAGATCGAGACGGGTTCCGACTACTTGCGCCAGCGTCTCGGCCATCGGTCGCCCGAGCTCTCCTTGGGGGAGCCGCCCGATGACCTCCCGTAGCCGACGGAACGATTCGACACTTGGATCTGACACTTGGAGAGGAGCCATCATGGCACACGACCTTCTCGACGCGCCCGACGACAGCTTTGACCTGGAGGTGACGCCGGCGCCGGAGCCCGTCAAGACCGAGGGCGCCCTCGCGCAGGTGCCCGCGCCGAGCCCCGAGGAGCTCCTGCGCCTGAGCGGCAACGCCAGCTCCTGGGTTGCCAAGGTGGCCGCCCTGCCGCCCCAGAGCCTGGAGTTCAAGCAGGAGGTCGACGCGATCTTCGAGGTGGGGTCCGACGCCTTTCTGGAGACGGCCAGCACCTCGAGCCGCTTTCTTGAGCAGTCTCTGGCAACGTCGAAGAGCGGAGGCGCCCAGGAGCAGGTCTCCAGGAGCCTCGTGGACCTGCGCAACGAGGTCGACGAGCTCGCGCCAGGGGAGGACACCTTCGCCGACCGCCTGCTGGGGGCTCTGCCCTTCGCCAATCGCGTGAAGCGCTACTTCAAGCGCTATGAGTCAAACCAGCAGCAGCTCAACGCCATCCTGCTGTCGCTCGGCAAGGGTCAGGACCTGCTGCGCAGGGACAACGCCGCCCTCAACGTGGAGCGCCGCAGCCTCTGGGGCAACCTGGGCACCCTCAAGCGCGCCTACGAGCTGCTTACGAGCATCGATGGCGAGCTCGTGGCGCGCATCGACCGGGAGCGTGCGGCGGGCAACGCCGAGCTGGCGGCATCGCTCGAGAGAGACGCCCTGTTCGCGGTGCGCCAGCGTCGCCAGGACGTGCAGACGCAGGCCGCCGTGACCATCCAGGCCTACCTCTCGATGGGCATCATCCAGCAGAACAACGACCAGCTCGTGCGTGGCGTCGAGCGCGCCAAGACCACCACGGTGACCGCGCTGCGCACGGCCGTGATCGTGGCGCAGTCGCTCGAGAACCAGAAGCTCGTGCTCGACCAGATCGACGCGGTCAACAAGACCACGGACGCCATGATTGACCGCACGAGCAAGCTCCTGCAGGAGAACTCCCTGCGCACGCAGCGGCAGGCGGTCTCGAGCGGTGTCTCTCCCGAGACCCTGCGACGTGCCTACGATGCGGTCTTCTCCACGCTTGACAGCATCGACAAGTTCCGCGAGCAGGCAAACGAGTCCTTCTCCAAGACCATTGACGTGCTCAATAGCCAGCTCGAGCGCGCTCGCGCCTATGCCGAGCGGATGAACCGCGACGGCGAGGGCGGCGCGATGGAATAGTCGGCGGCACGGCTCCGCGCTACGCGCAGACGAGCCCCACGCCGGCCGCGGCGAGCTCGGTGCGCGCCTCGTCGCTCACGTGGGAGTCGGTGATCACGCTGACGTCCTTCTCGCCTAGCGCAAGCGGCACGGTTCCGCGGCGGCTGAACTTCTCGCTCTCCGTGAGCACCACCACGCGCTCGGCGTGCTCGGCCATGTCGCGCACGGCCTGGGCGCGCATCTGGTCGCTGTTGGTGAAGCCGGTGCGCGCGGAGAACCCGTCCGTGCCGGCGAAGAGCTGGTCCACGTAGAACCCCTCGACGCACGCGCGCACCATGGGTCCCACCATGACCTGCGAGTCCTTCTGGTAGATGCCGCCGATGAGCACGACCTTCACCGTGGGGTCGTCGCGCACGGACGAGGCGATGAAGGCGCTGTTGGTGATGACGGTGACCTCGCGTCCATCCGCGGCGAGCTGAGCCACGAGCAGCGCGCAGCAGCTGCCGCTCTCCACCATGATCGTGTCGCCGTCGTGCACGAGCTGCGCGCCGCGCCGGGCGATGGCACGCTTCTCCTCGTAGTGGTAGGCGAGGCGTCCCTCCACGTTGTCCGTGCTGCGCAGCACCGCATAGCCGTGCTCGCGGCGGATGAGGTGGCGCCGCTCGAGCTCCGTGAGGTCCTTGCGCATGGTGACCTGCGACACGCCGAGCTCCTCGGCGAGCGCCGAGACCTCGACGCGCGTGCGCTCGGTGAGGATCTCGAGAATCCGGTTGGTGCGTGAGGGCATGACGTTCTCCTTTGAATGCCTATTCGTAAGGAGTATTGCATAATGCGCTTACGAACGAAGCTCTCAAAGAATCGATAGCTCGTGCGACTGTACACATGCGGTGTTTTTTGACCCTTAAGGCGCAAAAACAGGGGCATATGTACACTCCGGGGAAGTAGCCCTCAGAAGAATGCGTCAATCCCGGCGTCCACGTAGACCTGCCGGAACCCCTCGAGGTCCTCCTCGTGGAGGTTGGCGAGGCCATGGAGGCGGTAGTCGCGGCCGAGCAGGTCGTACTTGTTCTCGCCGAAGTTGTGGAAGGGGAGGAGCTGCACGCGCGAGGCGCCGACCTCGTGGAGGCGCTCCGCAAAGCGCCGGGCGTCCTCGGGTCCGTCATTGAAGCCGGGGATGACGGGCGTGCGCACGAGCACGTCGACGCCGCGCTCGATGGCAGCGCGCGTGTTGGCGAGGATGAGGGCGTTGTCCACGCCCGTGCCCTCGCGGTGCGCCGCGGCGTCCCAGTGCTTCATGTCGATGTAGGCGTGGCTGAGCAGCCCGGCCACGCGGTCGAAGTCGCGCGCGGGCACGTAGGCCGTGGTCTCCACGTTGGTGTCCACGCCCGCCTCGCACAGGAGGCCGAGGAGCTCCACGCAGAAGTCCGGCCAGGTGAGGGGCTCGCCGCCCGAGAGCGTGACGCCGCCCCCGCTCTGCAGGTAGAAGGGCTCGTCCTGCATGCACTCCTCGAAGACGTCCTCTGTGGTGCGGGTGCGCCCGGCAACCGTGAGCGCGCGCCCCGGGCAGCCCGCGACGGCGGCCGCCGCCTCCGGCGACGCGGCGTCCACCGCGCGCACGTCCACGTGGCGCCTGTCCTCTGGCCCCGCCGCCGCGACGCCCGGGCACGCCGCCAGGCACGCCCGGCAGCCGACGCAGCTCCGGGCGTTCCACTCGAGCTGCGGGCGGCGCAGCTGGCTCTCCGGGTTGGAGCACCAGTAGCAGCGCAGCGGGCAGCCCTTGAGGAAGACCACGGTGCGAATGCCGGGCCCATCGTCGAGGCTGAACTTCTGCACGTTGAATACGGTCGCTGTCTGCATGGTCCCTCCCCGTGCCTCCGTCCCTCTCCTCGCTATCATTCTAAAGTACTTACGAACGAAAGTAAATCTCATTCCGAACGTTGACACTGCACCCGCCGGCTGCTATAAGTATGCTGTAGCCAGAAGGCGTCCCACGAGAAGGGAAGTCCCAGATGTCCCAGGCAAACGAGAGCCACTTCGGCGAGCTCACGTCCCGCATGAAGGCGTTTCGCGAGGAGATGCTCGACGAGAAGCCCTACATCGACGCCGAGCGCGCGGTGCTGGCGACGGAGGCCTACCGGGCCCACCAGAACCAGCCCAGCGTGATGAAGCGCGCGCTCATGCTCGAGAAGATCCTCGACAACATGACGATCTACATCGAGGACAAGACCCTCATCGTGGGCAACCAGGCCACCAAGAACAGGAACGCCCCAATCTTCCCCGAGTACACGATGGAGTTCGTGATCGACGAGCTCGACACCTTCGAGAAGCGCGACGGCGACGTCTTCTACATCACGGAGCAGACCAAGCAGCAGCTTCGCGACCTCGCGCCCTTCTGGGAGAACAACAACCTGCGCGCCCGAGGCGAGGCCCTCTTGCCCGACGAGGTCCAGGTCTACATGGAGACCGGGCTCTTCGGCATGGAGGGCAAGCTCAACGCGGGCGACGCCCACCTGGCCGTGAACTACGCTCGCGTGCTCTCGGACGGCCTTGCCGGCTACGAGGAGCGCGTCCGCGCGTGCCGGGCCGCCCTCGACCTCACCGACCCTGACGCCATCGACAAGAACGTCTTCTACAAGGCCGTCCTCGTGGTGATCGCCGCGGTGCGCCGCTTCGCCGCGCGCTACGCCGCGCTCGCCCGCGAGATGGCCGCCTCCGAGAAGGACGAGGCGCGTGCCGCCGAGCTGCGCCGGATCGCCGAGACCTGCGACCGCGTGCCCTACGAGCCCGCCCGCTCCTTCCGCGAGGCCGTGCAGTCCGTCTGGTTCATCCAGCTCATCCTGCAGATCGAGTCCAACGGCCACAGCCTCTCGTACGGCCGCTTCGACCAGTACATGTTCCCGTACTACCAGGCGGACGTCGAGTCCGGCGCCATCACGCGCGACGAGGCGCTCGAGCTTCTCACCTGCCTGTGGATCAAGACGCTCTCCGTCAACAAGGTCCGCAGCCAGCCCCACACCTTCTCCTCGGCCGGCAGCCCCATGTACCAGAACGTCACCATCGGCGGCCAGACCGCAGACAAGACCGATGCGGTCAACGACCTCTCCTTCCTCGTGCTGCAGTCCGTGGCGCAGACCCGCCTCACCCAGCCCAACCTCACGGTGCGCTACCACGCGGGGCTCAACAAGAAGTTCTACGACGAGTGCATCGAGGTCATGAAGCTCGGCTTTGGCATGCCCGCCCTCAACAACGACGAGGTCATCATCCCGTCCTTCATCAACTGGGGCGTGGCCGAGGAGGACGCCTACAACTACTCCGCCATCGGCTGCGTGGAGACGGCCGTCCCGGGCAAGTGGGGCTATCGCTGCACGGGCATGAGCTACGTGAACTTCCCGCGCATGCTGCTCGTGGCCATGAACAACGGCGTGGACGTCACCTCCGGCAAGCGCTTTGCCCACGGCTACGGCTACTTCCGTGACATGAAGAGCTACGACGAGCTCATGGAGGCCTGGGACAAGACCGTGCGCGAGGTCACCCGCGCGAGCGTCATCGTGGAGAACGCCATCGACAAGGCGTCCGAGCGCGACGTGCCCGACATCCTCTGCTCCGCGCTCACGGACGACTGCATCGGCCGCGGCAAGACCATCAAGGAGGGCGGTGCGGTCTACGACTTCATCTCCGGCCTGCAGGTGGGCATCGCCAACATGGCCGACTCCCTTGCGGCCATCAAGAAGCTCGTCTTTGACGAGGGCCGCATCACCCCGGCAGAGCTTGCCGACGCGCTGGAGAGCGACTTCGCGGGCGAGCAGGGCGAGCGCATCCGCCAGATGCTCGTGAACGACGCCCCCAAGTACGGCAACGACGACGACTCCGTGGACCAGCTCGTGGTGGACGCCTACCAGTCCTACATCGACGAGATCGCCAAGTACCCCAACACGCGCCACGGCCGCGGCCCCATCGGCGGCATCCGCTACGCCGGCACCTCCTCGATCAGCGCCAACGTGGGCCAGGGCATGGGCACCATGGCCACGCCCGACGGCCGTCACGCCCACGAGCCGCTGGCAGAGGGCTGCAGCCCCGCGCACAACGCGGACACCCACGGCCCCACCGCCGTCTTCAAGTCCGTCTCCAAGCTCCCCACGGAGAAGATCACCGGCGGCGTGCTGCTCAACCAGAAGGTCACGCCCGCGACGCTGGCCACCGAGCGCAACAAGCAGAAGCTCGAGATGCTCATCTCCGCCTTCTTCGACCGCCTGCATGGCTATCACGTGCAGTACAACGTCGTGGACCGCGCCACCCTCATCGACGCGCAGGAGCACCCCGAGCGCCACAAGGACCTCATCGTGCGCGTGGCCGGCTACTCCGCGTTCTTCAACGTGCTCAGCCGCGCCACCCAGGACGACATCATCGCCCGCACCGAGCAGACCCTGTAACATGTCCCAAATTGCGGAAAAGTGGAAAAGCGTGGAAAAGGGACAGGCACTTTTGCACGCCAACAAGCTAGCGAAAGGAATGACCTCATGAAGCTCATCATCGACGACGCCGACGTCAACGCCATCAAGCGCCTGGTGGAGTACTACCCCGTTGACGGCGTGACAACCAACCCGTCGATCCTCGCCGCCTCCGGCCGCGCGCCCTTCGAGGTCCTGCACGAGATCCGCGACATCATCGGGCCCGAGATGGAGCTCCACGCGCAGGTCGTGGCCCGCGACGCCGAGGGCATGGTCGCCGATGGCAAGCGCATCGTGGACGAGCTCGGCGCCAACACCTTCCCCAAGGTTCCGAGCGTCCCCGAGGGCTTCAAGGCCATCCGCATGCTCGCCGCGGAGGGCATCCGCACCACCGCCACGGCGATCTACACCCCCATGCAGGCGTTCCTCGCCGCCAAGGCCGGCGCCTCCTACGCCGCGCCCTACATCAACCGCATCGACAACATGGGCTATGACGGCGTGGGCGTGGCCATGGAGATCCACGACATCTTCCGTGCCAACGACCTCCCCTGCGAGGTGCTCGCTGCGAGCTTCAAGAACTCCCAGCAGATCCTCGAGCTCGCCCGCTACGGCGTGGGTGCCGTGACAGCCGCTTCCTCCGTGATCGAGGGCCTGGTCAAGAACGCCGCCATAGACGCCGCGGTGGACGCCTTCACCGCCGACTTCGAGGGCCTCGTCGGCGCCGGCAAGACGATGGCCGACCTGTAGGGGCGGGCGAGAAGGACCTCGGCCCCGGGGCCCACGCGCAACCCGGGATTTCCAACATCCGCGTTTGCGCGTGATAGAAGTTGAACTACCGAACGCGTAGCTCGGGAAACGTGGCCGCTTGGCCGCAAAATCCCGAGCTACGCGTTCTTCTCGCCATGCGCAACCCGAGATCTCTGCGAAGGGTCCTGCCCGGCCGCCCTAGCCTGCGACGTAAGCGTTGCGCAAGGGATGCCGGCCAAGCCAACATTTCCCCTTGCGTCAGGCTAACGTTGTCCTGAGAGCAGAGGGGGTATATGGAAGCGCACGAGGACGATACGTACGCGAGGCTCAAGGCGGCGATGGAGGAGGCGGAGGCGAGCGAGTCCCCCGTGGAGTCCGCCCGTGACCGCCGGCGCCGCTATCTGGCGATTGCCTTGATTGTGATTGTTCCCCTGGCTGTGGTCAGCTATGTCGCGTGGGGGCTCATCGGCCTTTTTACCTTGGGCAAGACGGACGAGGGGCCGATTGCGGTGGCGTATCGGCTCGTGGGCGTTCCAGGCTGGCTTGCCATCTTCTCCTTTGGCGTCGTGGCGGTGGCGCGGCAGCTGCGCGACGACTTCAAGGGCGTGGGCGAGCGCATCTTCGGGGCGGTCATCATCGCGCTCATGGTGTGTACCTGCTACGTCTTCGTGGGGCAGCCGCTGCTGGACATTCCGTACCTCTTCGATCCCGTGCGCGTCGAGCTGCACGATGTCGAGACGAGGGACGTGAGCGGCGAGAGCGGCGCGACGTACTACCTCCGTGGCGTCGACGAGGCCGGCAAGGAGTGGGAGTTCCGGATCAACGGCGATACGTTCCTCAGCTGGGACCGCGACCGCACCACCGCCACCGTGACCGGCCTCCCCAACACCCAGGTGACGCTCGCCATCGAGTGACCCTCCCCGCGCCCTCCAGAAGGTGGAGGCCCTGAGCGACGGCCGCCAGGAGTTCCCCACGTGCCGTCGCAGTCAACCGCTCACGCAAGAGGCCGCCCCTCCGACCTGCTAAGCAGAATCTTCCGCGAAGCGCAGTTCTGCGTGCAGGTCGGAGGGGCGGCCGTCGTGGCTGCGAGTCAGTCTGCTACGCGAGCTTGAGGAACTCCTGGTAGCCGCGATACGCCTCGTACACGTCGGCCTTGCTCGTGGCCTCCCAGGGCGCGTGCATCGAGAGCACCGGCACGCCGCAGTCGACGACGCTCATGCCGTAGGTCGCCAGGATGTAGGCGATCGTGCCGCCGCCGCCTGCGTCCACCTTGCCGAGCTCGGCGGTCTGGAAGTGCACGCCGCCCTCGTCCATCACGCGGCGGATGATGGCCAGGTACTCGGCGTCGGCGTCGTTGGAGCCGGACTTGCCGCGGCTGCCGGTGTACTTGTTGAACGTGAGGCCGTGGCCCAGGTAGCAGCTGTTCTTCGGCTCGAAGACGCTCGCGAACGTGGGGTCGAAGCCGGCCGAGACGTCGCTCGAGAGCATGTTGGAGTTCGCGAGGCAGCGACGCAGCGCGAGCGGGCCGGTCTCGCCGGCGAGCTCGAGCACCTCGGCCATCGTGTTCTCGAAGAAGTGGCTCGTCATGCCGGTGGCGCCCACCGAGCCGATCTCCTCCTTGTCGACGAGCAGGGTGACGGCGGTGCGCGCCGGCGCCTCGGCGTCGAGCTGCGCCACGAGGCTCGTGTAGGCGCACACGCGGTCGTCCTGGCCGTAGCCGAGGATCATCGAGCGGTCGAGGCCCAGGTCGCGGGCAGCGCCCGCGGGCACGACCTCGAGCTCGGCGGAGAGCAGGTCCTCCTCCTCGATGTCGAGCAGGTCGCGCAGGATGCCGAGCACGCCGGCCTTGACCGGGTTCTTCTCGGCGTCGTCGTCCTTCTCGCCCTCCTTGACGACGACCGGGCGGTTGCCCACCAGGACGTCGAGCATCTCGCCCTCGATGACCTCGGTGGCCTTCTTGCCCATCTGCTCGCTCGCGAGGTGGGGGAGGAGGTCGGTGATGCAGAAGACCGGGTCGTCGTCATCCTCGCCGATGACCACGGAGACGACGGTGCCGTCCTTCTTGGCCACCACGCCGTGGATGGCGAGCGGCATGGCTACCCACTGGTACTTCTTGACGCCGCCGTAGTAGTGCGTGTCGAGCGTCACGAGCTCGTTCTTCTCGTCCACGGGGTCCTGCTTGACGTCGAGGCGCGGCGAGTCGACGTGCGCGCCCAGGATGTTCACGCCCGCCTCGAGGGGCTCGGTGCCCAGCTGGAGCAGCATGAGGGTCTTGTCGCGGTTGACGGCGTAGACCTTGTCGCCGGGCACGAGGCGCTCGCCGGCCTCGATGCGGCTCTCCAGGCTCACGTAGCCGGCCTCCTCGGCCATGGCCACGGCGGCGGCGCAGCACTCGCGCTCGGTCTTGTTCTCGGAGATGAAGGCCTTGTAGCCCTCGCAGAGGTAGTGCAGCTGGTCGAGCTGCTCCTCGGTGTATTCCTTCCATGCGTTCGGACGGTCCATGGGACTCCCTTCCTCGGAGATACGCAAATCGGCTCACGATTCTAGACCAGCCCGCCGGCGCGGGCCAGGGAGGCGTTGTGGAATCTGGGGTCGTGGCAGCGCGGGGCGGGTGCGCGTTGCGGGGAAGGGGGTTGTGGCAGCGCGGGGGCTGCCACAACCCCCGATTCAAGAACAGGGGCGAGAAGAACCGCAGGATTCGCTGATCCGCGCCTGCCATAACCCCTCTTTGGACAACGCCCGCTCGCGAAAAAGTGCCACGGGGCCGATTTCCGCAGCGCGCCCGCGCCTACGGCCGGCCGGCCGGGTCCGCGGTCCCCGTGGAGCCGCCGGCACTCGTCGACCCGCCGGTCCCGGCGCCTGTGCCCGCATCGCCGCCGGCGTCGGAGCCGGTGCCGCCCTGCGCGTCGGAGCCGGAGCCCGCACCCGTTCCCGCGCCCGCGTCGGTCCCGGAGCCCGCACCTGCGCCCGACCCCGTCCCGGGCTGCGCGCCGCCCTCGTCCGACGCGCCCGCGCCGCCCTGCGCCCCGGACCCCTGGTCGCCCGTGCCGGCGTCGCCCTCGGCGGGGGAGTCCGCAGGCTCGCCGCCCTGCTCGCCGACCGTCTCCGCAGCGGTCCCCCCGGTCGGCGGCTCGGATGCCTGCGGCGCTTCCTCGGCCGCGGCCCCGCCCTGTTCCGCGGCCGGCGCGGCGGGCGAGAAGGACGGCCCGATGCCGGCTCCCTGCGTGGCGAGGCTCACCACGAGGGCGTACGCCAGCACGACGGCGATGGCCGCGACCGTGGCGATGACGGCGACGCGGCGGTGCAGGCGCGTGCGCTGGCGCTCGCGGGCGGCGTCGATGACCTCGGGCGGGGCGATGGGCGTCCCGGAGGCGGCGACGCGCGCGCCCTCGGCGGGGGCGGGCGCGGGGGCGCTCGCGGGCATGACGCGGGTCGCGCCGGCGGCCGGCGTCGCGCCCCCTCCCGCGGGGTCGGGGCCGAGCGAGCGGAGCTTCTCGGCGGAGGCGTTGATGAGGTTGCGGTAGACCTGCGTCGCCACGCTCGACGCCACCGCGCCGATGACCGCGCCGATGATCGACCCGGCGATGCCGATCTGCGCCGAGAGCGCGAAGGACGTGGCCGCCGCGAGGCCCGTCGCCACGATCTGCGAGAGGGAGAAGTCCCCGAGGATGCCTCCGCGTCGCTCGTTCTTATCGGCCATGCGCCCTCCCTCGACGTTCTCCCTGGCTCCCCAATTGTCGCCCGTGACGTGCGGCATCACGAAGACCTAACAAAACCGTTCCCCCAAAATGTGGCTGTGAGACCGATTTCCGCTGCGTGTCGGGGTATCATTTACCCGTACTGTCCTTCCGGGTTACACCAACGTATGGAGGTCAACATGCTCGTCAACGCTACTGCCATGCTTCAGGCCGCAGAGAAGGGCCACTACGCCGTCGGCGCGTTCAACACCAACAACCTCGAGTGGGCGTCCTCGATCCTCGACGCCGCCGAGGAGCTCCAGTCCCCGGTCATCATCCAGTGCACCTCCGGCGCCGCCAAGTGGCAGACCAGCTACAAGGTCGTCGCCGACATCGTGAAGCAGCTCGTCGAGGACAAGGGCATCACCGTGCCGGTGGCCCTCCACCTCGATCACGGCACCTACGAGGATGTCTTCAAGTGCATCGAGGCCGGCTTCACCTCCGTCATGTATGACGGCTCCCACGAGGAGACCTTCGACCTCAACCTCCAGCGCACCGCCGAGGTCGTCAAGGCCGCCCACGCCAAGGGCATCTCCGTCGAGGCCGAGGTCGGTGGCATCGGTGGCGTCGAGGACGGCGTCGCCTCCAACGGCGAGCTCGCCGACCCCGAGCAGTGCAAGGCCATCGCCGACCTCGGCGTTGACTTCCTCGCCTGCGGCATCGGCAACATCCACGGCATCTACCCCGAGAACTGGGCCGGCCTGTCCTTCGACCGCCTCGGTGAGATCAAGGCCCTGACCGGCGACCTGCCGCTCGTCCTCCACGGCGGCACCGGCATCCCCGTCGACCAGATCCAGAAGGCCATCTCCCTCGGCATCTCCAAGATCAACGTCAACACCGACCTCCAGGTCGTCTTTGCCGAGGCCACCCGCAAGTACATCGAGGAGGGCAAGGACCAGCAGGGCAAGGGCTACGACCCGCGCAAGCTCCTCAAGCCCGGCCGCGACGCCATCGTCGAGCGCACCAAGGAGCTCATGGAGGAGTTCGGCTCCACGGGCAAGGGCTGGGCGTAAGCGAGAAGAACGGCGAGAGGAACGCCCGCCATTGGGGTGATTTCGGCGCCTGTTCCCACGTCGGGGGGGGCTGGCCGCCTTCCTGTGCCGCGCGGCCCAGAACCGCAAACCCGCTGGTTCCGCTAGGGGTCACGTGTCAGATCTGTCACGTTGCCGTAATGCCGCGGCATTCAAGCTTCCCCTATCTTTTGTGCGTTGTCGGTGTCGATTGGCGCCGCGTCGCACAGGGGCGTATCGCGCGCCGCCGGAGGGGTACCTACTCCGGTCGTCGGGTGCGACGCCCGAGGAGAGGATGGATGCCATGGAGTTTCTTGACCTCGTGGAGAGGCACGCGCGGGAGCACCCCGAGGCGGAGGCGCTCGTCACCTCCGACGGCGCCCGCATGGGCTACGGCGAGCTCTGGTCGGCCTCGGGCGGCGTGGCGGCCCTGCTCGCGAGGGAGGCCGCCCGCGACGGCCGCCCCGCGCACGAGCCGGTGATGGTCTACGGGCACAAGTCCCCGCTCATGCTGGCCTGCCTGCTCGCGTGCCTGCGCTCCGGGCGCCCCTACGTGCCGTGCGACTGCCACAGCGTGCCGCCCGTCCGCGTCCGCGCCATAGCCGCCCAGCTCGGCTCGCCCGTGCTGCTCGCCGTGGAGCCCCTGCCGCCGGAGGCGCTTGCCGACGGGGAGGGCGGCGCCCTCGCCGCCGACGTCTGGGACGCCGAGAAGGTCGCGCGGGCCGCCGCGCTGAGCGAGCGGCCCGACGCCGGCCTCGCCGTCTCGGGCGACGAGCTGGCGTACGTGCTCTTCACCTCGGGCTCGACCGGCGCCCCCAAGGGCGTCGAGGTCACCGCCGCGTGCGTGGACCGCTTCATGCCCTGGTGCGTCTCGATCATGGGGCCGGGCGTCGCGGCGGGCGCCCCGCGCCGCTTCCTCGACCAGGCGCCCTTCTCCTTCGACCTCTCGGTCTTCGAGCTCGTGGGCGCGCTCGCCACGGGAGGGGCGCTCTTCTCGCTCACGCACGCGACGCAGTCCAGCATGCGCGACCAGCTGGCGGCGCTCGGCGCGTCCGGGGTCTCCATCTGGGTGTCCACGCCCTCGTTCGCCGAGATGTGCCTCGCCGACCCGTCCTTCTCGGCGTCCCTCATGCCCCGGGTCGAGACCTTCCTCTTCTGCGGCGAGACGCTCACCAACGCCTGCGCGCGCAGGCTCCAGGAGCGCTTCCCCGCGGCGCGCGTGGTCAACTCGTACGGGCCCACGGAGTCGACGGTCGCGGTGAGCGCCGTGGAGGTGACCCCCTCGATGGCGGCCGCCCCCGACCCGCTGCCCGTGGGCGCGCCGCGGCCGGGCACGCGGATCAGGGTCGTCGACGAGCGGGGCGCGGACGTGGCGACGGGCGCCCTCGGCGAGGTCGTCATCGAGGGGGACACGGTGGCGCTCGGCTACCTCGGGCAGCCCGCGCTCACCGCCACGCGGTTTGGGTCCGCGACCCTGGGCGGGCGCCCGGTTCGCACCTACCGCACGGGCGACGAGGGCTGGCTCGACGAGGGGGGCATGCTCCACTACCACGGTCGGATCGACCTCCAGGTCAAGCTCAACGGCTACCGCATCGAGCTCGGCGACGTGGAGTCCCACCTCGCGCAGGTCCCGGGCGTCAAGGCGGCGGCCGTGGTGGCCGCCACGCGCGACGGCCGGGCGGACCACCTCGTGGCCCACGTGGTCTGGGAGGGCGAGCGGCCCTCCTCGGACTTCGAGCTCGCGCGCGACGTCAAGGCCCGCCTGCGCTCCAGCCTCCCGCACTACATGATCCCGCGGCGCATCGTCTTCGACGACGCGCTCCCCGTGACCCCCAACGGGAAGGTCGACCGCCACGCGCTCGTCGAGGAGCTCCCGCGGCGCGGGGCACGCGGGCGCCGCGGCGTGGGAGGGGGCGCCGCATGACGTTCTACGCCTCGCCGGCGTTCTTCGTCGCGCTCGTCGCGCTCGTCATCCCCGCCGCCGCGCTCGGCCTCTCCGGCCGGCCGATCAAGCGCTACGGCATGGCGGCCTCCGCCGTGATGCTCGCCCTGCTCTTCTCGGGGAGCGCGGCGCAGCTCGTGGCGTTTCTCGCCTTCGTGCTCGTCTCCACCGCGGCCATGCGCCTCACGCTCAGGAGCTGGCGGGGCGGGGAGGGGTCAGTCGCGCTCTACCGCGCGTGCCTCGCGGCGACGCTCGCCCCGCTCGTCGCGTACAAGCTCGCCTCCGGCGCGGGCTCCGGCGTCGCCGACCTCGTGGGCTTCGCGGGCATCTCGTACGTGACCTTCCGCGCGGTGCAGGTGCTCATAGAGATCAGAGACGGGCTCATCACCGAGCTCACGGTGGGCGACTACCTCTACTTCCTCACGTTCTTCGCCACCATCACCTCGGGCCCCATCGACCGCAGCCGGCGCTTCCTCGCGGACGCCAACGCGCCGCTCGGCCGGGACGAGTACGCCGACCTGCTCTCTCGCGGGGTCCTGCTCGTCCTTCTCGGCGCGGTGGGCCAGCTCGTCATCGCCACGATCGCGCTGCGCTACTACCAGCCCGACCGGCCGCTCGTCTCGGCGGGGCTCGCCTACGGCGTGGCCCGGCAGGTGGCAAACGCCTACCTCTACGGCATCTACCTCTTCTTCGACTTCGCCGGCTACAGCCTCATGGCCATGGGCGTGAGCTACTGCCTGGGGATCCGCTGCCCGAGGAACTTCGACGCGCCCTATCGCGCGGTGGACCTCAAGGACTTCTGGAACCGCTGGCACATCACGCTCTCCACCTGGCTGCGCGACTTCGTGTTCATGCGGCTCGTGCGCTCGCTCACGCGCCGGAAGCTCCTCTCCTCGCGCCTCCAGCGCGCCTGCGCGGGCTACGTCGTCAACATGCTCGTCATGGGCGCCTGGCACGGCCTCACGGCCGACTACCTGCTCTACGGCCTCTACCACGGCGTGCTGCTCGCGGGGCTCGAGGTCTGGCAGAAGAAGTCGGCGTTCTATCGGAGGAACCACCAGAGGCGGTGGTACCGCGTGTGCTCCTGGTTCGTGACGATGCAGCTCGTCATCATCGGATTCGCCATCTTCTCGGGGCAGCTGAGCTCGATCGTGGGGAGGATCGTCAATGGCCTGTGACGTCGGGAGGGGCCCGTCGGCTGACGCCGCGGGAAAGAGGGACGCGCTGGGAAGGAAGGACGCGGCGGGCGAGAAGGACGCGGCGGGCGAGAAGGACGTGCGGCCCACCCTCGCCGCCCGGCGTGCCCGCCTGGTCGCGTGGTTCTTCGGGGACAGCTGGTCCGCCGCGCTCGCGTGGGCCGCGGTGGCGGTCGCGTGCGTGGGCGTGCTCGCGTGGTTCTTCCTCGTCTCGCCGTTCGGGGTCCCCGCGCAGCCGGTCTATGCGGGATTCTAGGGAGGTGTCGTGATGCGTCGTCGGCTCTGCGCGCTTCTCGCCGTGCCGTGCCTGGCCCTCGCGGCCCTCGCGGGCCTCTGGGCGTGGTCCGGCTCCTACGTCGGCACGCTCGCCGCGTCCGCGCCCTACGTCGACTACCTCTCCACCCGGGAGGTGGCGAGCCTGGAGTTCGTCCGCGCGTCGCTCGCGGGCCGGCGCGCCCTCGGCAACGACACGCGCCTCGTGTTTGGCACCTCCGAGCTCTACCCGGGCGGGAAGGGCCCCGCGCACCCGGTCGCGCTCCTGCGGGGGCGCGCCCACGGCATCGACGTGATGCCCGTGGGCCGCGCCTACTGCGAGAGCCTCTGGCAGGCGGTCGAGCTCGGTGCGCTCGCGCCCGACGTCCTCGCGACGGGGGACGACCGCGTGGTGGTCTTCCTGAGCATGCAGTGGTTCATGCCCAGCCGCAACACGGCGGCGGACCTCTCCACGTCCTTCTCGCAGGGCGCCCTGGACGCGCTCATGGCGAGCGACACCATATCGGACGAGGTCAAGGCCCGCGTCCGCGCCCGCCTGGCCGCCTATGGGACCATCGCGGAGGGGGAGGACAACCCCGTGTTCGAGGCGGCCTCCGCCGTCGACGGCGCCGCGCGCGGGGCGCAGGGACGCGTCCGGCTCGCGCTCGAGCTGGCCTCGGGAGGGCCGTCCAACGGCATGGCGGGGCAGACGGACGCCGAGGTCACGGCCGCGGCCGGGGACGGCGGGGACGCCGAGCCCAACTGGGACGCGCTCATATCCGAGGGCCGCGCGCTCGCCGAGGCCGACTCGACGAGCAACGAAGCGGGCTACGCGGACGCCGTCTGGACCTCGGGGGAGTACGACCGCTTCCTCGCCGCGTCGCGCCGCTGGAGGCCGTTTCCCGGCGGCGGCCTCTTCAGCGAGCAGGAGTTCGGCGACTTCCAGCTGCTGCTCGACGTCTGCCAGGAGGCGGGGCTCCGGCCGCTCGTGGTGATCCAGGCCAACAAGGGCTGGGCATACGACCAGACGGCCTACGACGGGCCCGTCCGGGAGGGCTTCCGCGACCGGGTGGAGGCCATGTGCGCCGACGCGGGCGTGGAGGTCGCGGACTTCTCGGCCTATGACGACGACCTCCTCTTCTGCCGGGACGCCTCGCACCCCTCGGCGCTCGGGAGCGCCTACTACTCCCGGTGCATCTACCGGTGGTTCACCGAGGGCGTCGTGGACACGGGCGTCCCGCCCGGGGGCGCCGCCTGAGCGGCCGCGCCCGACGCGTGGCCGACGGATGGGACAGGGCTGACGATCAAAGGAGAACGACATGGCAAAGATGGGACATGACGAGGTCATGGGACGCGTGCTCGACCTTCTGGCGGACGTCTGCGGTGACGACGCCGCGCGCGAGCACCCCGATGACGACCTCTTTGAGCTGGGGCTGCTTGACTCCATGGCGGCAATCGAGCTCCTGGTGGGGCTCGAGGACGAGTTTGGCGTCACAATCGCCCCGACCGAGGTCGAGCGCTCGGAGATGAACTCCGCCCGCACCATCGCGGCGCAGGTCGAGAGGCGCCTCTAGCATGAGGCGCCACGCGCGGCGGCCCGGCGCCCGCCCGTCGGCGGGCGTCCGGCGCCTCGTGGCCGTGACGGGGGCGCTCGCGCTCTGCGTCGGGACGCTCGCCGGGCTGTGGTGCGCCCTGCCCTCGAACGGCCCCGCCGACCCCACGAGGATCTACGACTACGTCTATGCGGACGGCAAGTCGGAGAACGAGGACTTCACGCTGGCCAACATGTCCGACGACGGCTACCTCTGCTTCGGCTCCTCGGAGTTCGCCATCTCCAAGGACCTGGTGAGCATGTGCCCGCAGGCGGTCTTCGGCGAGAGCGTGGCCGGCGTGGACATGACCTTCGTGGGCCAGGGCTACGACCAGAGCCTCTGGCAGGCGATAGCGGCCGGCGCCTACGGCGGGCGCGTGCGCAACCGCAAGGTCATGATCGTGGTCTCCCCGCAGTGGTTCTTCAAGGGGAACGGCGACCAGGACAAGTTCGAGGGGCGCTTCTCCTACTCCCTCTATCGCGCCTTCGCGCAGAACCCCGACATCTCGGACGAGACGAAGGAGTACGTACGCGCCCGCTGCGAGGCGCTCGGCGTCCCGGCGGCCGAGCTCGACGCCGCGGACCCCGGCGCCTCGCCGGCGGATGCGGTGAACGGCTGGTTCCACGACCTCGCGGACGCGTGGCGCCTGCGCTCCCGGGTCCCGGGGATCGTGGCCATCTCGCCCTCGAAGAGCCCCGCGCGCACGGCCGGCGTCCCCACCGGGGAGCCCGACTGGGACGCCCTGCTCGACGAGGCCCGCGCCGAGGGGGCGGCCGCCTGCACGACGAACGACTTCTGCGTCTACGACGCCTACTGGGAGAAGAACCACACGTTCATGCCCGAGCTCTTCGAGAACTTCCACGAGGCCGACGACGAGTACGCGGACCTCGCGTGCCTGCTCGAGGTCTGCCGCGAGGCGGGCCTGGAGCCGCTGGTGTGCATCCTGCCGGTCCACGGGCGCTGGTACGACCTCGCCGACGTCTCCCAGGAGGAGCGCGAGGCCTACTACGCGCGGGTGCGGAAGATCTGCGACGACGCGGGGGCGGCCTATGCCGACTTCTCCGGCTGCGAGTACGAGCCGTACTTCCTCTGCGACACGGTCCATCCCGGCTGGGTGGGCTGGGTCAGGATCGAGCGGGCCTTCTACGACTTCGTGACCGCGCCATGAGCGGGGCGAGCGGGGCGGCCCCCGGGAGGGCGCGCGCCGTCGCCGTCCTTCTCGCGTGCGCGCTCGCGCTGACGCCCGCGGCGGCCCGGGCCGACGAGGCGCTCCTGCCCGGTGAGGACGACCTCGGCGAGCCGGGCCTCTCGGCCGAGGAGGTGGCCCGCATCACGGAGCCGGAGCTCGACCCCACCGAGGACGGTGCGGCGCGCCCCGGCGACGAGCCGCGGGGAGACGAGCTCGCGTCCCGGCTCGACGACTACCTCGACGAGGCGTTCCCCGCCTGCGGCATGCCGGGTGCCGCCGTGGCCGTGGTGGATGCCGGCGGGGTGCGCTACCTGCGCTGCCTCGGCGACGTCACGGGACCGGACGAGACCTTCCTCATAGGCTCGCTCTCCAAGTC
This sequence comes from Thermophilibacter sp. ZX-H3, assembly GCF_052599055.1. Lineage (NCBI taxonomy): Bacteria > Bacillati > Actinomycetota > Coriobacteriia > Coriobacteriales > Atopobiaceae > Thermophilibacter > Thermophilibacter sp. ZX-H3. The sequence goes on from NZ_JBQXES010000005.1 coordinate 32,312, forward strand.
CATGACGGCGGCGGCCGTGATGCAGCTCGTGGACGAGGGGGCCGTCGACCTGGACACGCCCGCCGCGGCGTATGCCCCGGGCTATGGCGTCCCCGCGTCGGTGACGGTGCGCGACCTGCTCAACCAGACGAGCGGATTTGGGTACTTCGAGCCGCTCTCGGGCGCGCGGTCGGGCGAGGCCGCCGGGTCCTTCTCGTACGCCAACGCCAACTACGACCTGCTCGGGCGCATCGTGGAGTGCGCGAGCGGGATGCCGCTGGGGGCGTACCTGCGCGAGTTTGTCTTCACCCCGCTCGGGATGGGCGACGCCTCCGCTGGCGGCGAGCCCGAGCGCGCCCCCCGGGCAGAGGGGCACCGGTCGTGGTTCGGCATGTGGGCGGCGGACGGCTTCGAGCATCGGGAGGGAGACGACGCCTGGGGCGGCCCGGCCTCGGGATACGTCCGCGCGAGCGTCTCGGACATGGCGGCGTACCTGCGGATGTATCTCAACAGCGGGGAGGTGGCGCCCGGCGGCGCGCGCGTGCTCTCGTCCCGCGCCGTCCACCGGATGATCTTCTCGCGCGTGCCCGACCCCGACGGGGACACCTACTACGGCATGGGCTGGACCACCTACTCCTGGGGCGACGGCGAGCTCGTGATGTCGCACGACGGCCAGGTGGAGAACTACGTGGCGCGCATGTGCGCGATTCCCGGCCGCGACCTCGCGATCGTGGTGCTCGCGGACGGCAGCGACGAGTTCGGCGGCAACGAGGCGTTCTTCTCGCTGGCGGACGGGGTGACGGCCATCGCCGTGGGCGGGCGCGCCGACCCCGCGGACGCGGCGGCGCGCCCGGGCGAGCACGCGCGCTACGACGCGCTCTACGCGCTTGTCGTCCTGCTCAGCGCGCTGCCGCTCGCGTGGGGGGCGGTGCGGCGGCTCCGCGGGTCCCGGCGGGCGCCTCGGGCGCTGCCGTTCCTGCTGCTGCACATGGCGGCGCCGGTCTACCTGCTGGGCGCCCCGCCGCTCCTCACGGGCATGCGCTGGCGCGACTTCGCCGCCTACTACCCGGACCAGACGCTCGTCCTTCTCGCCTGCTGTATCCTTCTTCTCGTGGGAGGCCTTGGCGGCCTTTCGGGAATGGCCCGGGCGATGGGGAGGGGGCGCGATGCCAGAGGTGCCGGTGGCGCCGGTGGTGCCGGTGGCGCCAGAAATGCCGGTGACGCTCGATGACGGCGTAGTGCGCCTGGTGTCTCCCGACCAGGTGCGGCCGGCCGAGCTGCTCGACTACGTGACGCGCAACCGCGCGTTCCTGCGGGAGTTCGAGCCCGCCCGCGAGGACGGCTACTACACCGAGGGGGCGCAGCGGGAGCTGCTCGAGGCCGAGCTCGCCGCCTGGCGAGAAGACCGTGGGTATCGGCTCTACGTGCGGCTCGTGGCCGAGGGCGGCCTGCTCATCGGCAGCGTTGCCCTGAACAACGTGGTGCGCGGCGCCTTCCTGAGCGCCCACCTGGGCATCCGCATGGACGGCGCGCGCGGGGGCCGCGGGTACGCCACGCGCGCGACGCGCCTCGTGGTGGACTGGGCCTTCGGCGAGCTGGGGCTCCATCGGGTGGAGGCCAACGTCATGCCCCGCAACGCCCGCTCGCTCAGGGTGCTTGAGAAGTGTGGCTTTGCCAACGAGGGGCTCTCGCCGCGCTACCTGCGCATCAACGGGGTCTGGGAGGACCACGTCCACATGGTGCGCCTGAACGACGCGCTGGAGTAGCGGCCGGCATCGACGCCCTGGGCGCCGCCCGTCCCCTGGGGCGACGTCCGTGCGGGGCGTGCCGGGAGCGGGGCCCGGGGTCGCGGCGCTAGATGGGCTTGGCGGTGCAGGGGCCCGCGTCGTCGGGGCGCACGAGGTCGGCGAGCGTTCGGCTGTCCAGGTAGGAGGACGTCACGCGGCCGAGGTCGCGCCAGACGCCCACGGTGGTGCAGGTGTCTCGCTGCGGGCAGAGCTCCTCGTTGGTGCAGTCGAGGCAGCTCACCGGCGCGAGGGATCCCTCCGCGGCGCGAAGAAGCTCGCCGAGGGTGTAGTCCTCCGGCTTGCGCGTGAGCTGGTAGCCGCCGCCCTTGCCGCGCTGGCTGCGCACGTAGCCGGCCTTGTGCATGAGCGAGATGACCTGCTCGAGGTACTTGCGCGAGATGCCCTGCCGGCGCGAGACGTCGCCGAGCGAGACCCAGCCCTCGTGGCAGGCGAGGTCCGCCATCGCGCGCAGCGCGTACATCCCCTTGGTCGAGAACATTCCAGCCATCTCGTCACCTCCGTCTGTAAATTGGGGACGTGTTTTTTCTCTCTGTTAATTGGGGACGGGTTATTTCTTCCTGAGAGAAAAAACACGTCCCCTTTTCCTTGGGTTAGCGGCCCCGTGCCTCGAGCATCTCGTCGAGCGTGCGCCAGGCCAGCTCGGCGCACTTCACGCGCGCGGGCATGTGCGCGATGTCGCGCAGCAGCACGCCGTCCTCGAGCGCCTCGAGCGCGGCCTCGTCGGTCTCCTCGCCGCGGACCATGCGCATGAACAGGGCGCAGAGCTCGCGGGCCTCCTCGGGCGTCTTGTCGATCATGAGGTCGCTCATGATGTCGGCGCTCGCCTGGGAGATGGCGCAGCCGTGGCCGGTGAAGGCTGCCTCCTCGATGGTGCCGTCGTCAGCGAAGCGCACCGAGAACGTGAGCTCGTCGCCGCAGGAGGGGTTCACGCCCTCGTGGCTGCAGTCGGCGTCCTCGAGCTGGTACTTGTAGTCGGGGTGCGAGACGTGGTCCATAAAGGCCGCGTTGTAGAGGTCAGTCACTGCCATGGAAGATCCCCCAGACTTGGCTCAGGCCGTCGACGAGGCGGTCCACGTCGGCGGCGTCGTTGTAGAACGCGAGGCTCGCGCGGCAGCAGGCGAGGTTCTCCACGCCGAGCCACGCGAGCAGCGGCTGCGCGCAGTGGTGGCCGGCGCGGATGCACACGCCGGAGGCGTCGAGGATGCTCGCGACGTCGTGCGGGTGTACGCCACGCACGTTGAAGCTGATGACGCCGTGGTGCCGGGCGGCCTCCGCAGGGCCGATAAGGTCGACGAAGTCCAGCTCCGCCAGGCGCTCGAACGCGTAGGCCACAAGCGCCGCCTCGCGCTCGGCCACCGCGTCAAGACCCACGGCCTCGGTGAGGTAGGTAAGCGCGGCGCCGGTGGCGTAGATGCCGGCGGCGTCCTGCGTGCCGGCCTCGAACTTCTCGGGCACGGGCGCCCACGTGGCGTCCTGCTCGCGCACGGAGTCGATCATCTCGCCGCCGGTGAGCATCGGCGGCATGGCCTCCAGAAGCTCGTGGCGGCCCCAGAGCACGCCCACGCCCATCGGCCCCAGCGCCTTGTGGCCGGAGAACGCGAGGAAGTCCGCGCCCAGCTCGTCCACGCTCACGCGCAGGTGCGGAACGGACTGCGCGGCGTCCACGACCATCACGGCGCCCACGGCGTGCGCGGCGTCCGCGAGCCTGCGGACGGGCAGCTCGCAGCCCATGACGTTGGAGACGTGCGCGGCGGAGACGATCTTGGTGCGCGGCCCGATCTTCTCGGCAATCTCCGCGTCCGTGAGCGTGCCGTCCTTCTCGGGGTAGAGGTAGACGAGGCGCGCGCCGGCGGCGCGGCAGGCCTCCTGCCACGGGATGAGGTTGGAGTGGTGCTCCATGATGGTGATGGCAACCTCGTCGCCGGGGCCCAGGACGCGGGGCGAGAAGGACTTGGCCACGAGGTTCAGGCTCTCGCTCGTGTTGCGCGTGAAGACCACGTCGCGCGCGTCGGGGGCCCCGATGAGGGCCGCCACCTGCGCGCGGACATCGGCGATGGCTGCGGTGGCCGCCACGGAGAGGCTGTAGAGGCCGCGCAGCGGGTTGGCGTTCATGGTCTCGTAGAAGCGGCGCTGGGCGTCGAGCGCGCAGGCGGGGCGCTGTGCGGTGGCCGCGCTGTCGAGAAACGCGATCTCGGGGTGGCCGGCCAGCAGCGGGAAGTCCGCGCGGTACGGGTTCTGACGGATGTCGATCATCACGCCTCCTCGGTGTGCAAAAGTGCCTGTCCCTTTTGCACGGCGCTCGCCTCGACGACGGCGCGGGCCTCGGGGCAGGGGGCGTGCATGAGAGCGTCCTCGTAGAGGGCGCTCACGAAGAGGCGCTCGGCGTCGGCGCGGGAGAGGCCGCGGTCGGCGAGGTAGGCCAGCTGCTCGGGGCTCACCGAGCCGATCGTGGCGCCGTGGTTGCCGGCGACGTCGTCCTCGTCGCAGAGGATCGTGGGCAGCGTCTTGTTGACCACGTCGTCGCCCAGCACGAGCACGGTCTCCGCCTCGTTGCCCTGCGCGCCCTTGGCGCCGTGGACGAGGTCGATCGTGGTGCGCAGGCCCTTCTTGGCCGCGTCCTCGAGCACGCCGTTGTAGGCGAGCTCGGAGCGCGTGCTGCGGCCGCGCTGGCGCACGACCTCGTTGACGTCCAGGACCTCCGTGCCGCCGGCGTGGTAGCGGCAGCCCAGGTCCACGCGCGCGCGCTCGCCGGCGAGGTCGCAGGCGAGGCCCAGCGCGACGGTGCCGCCGCCGAGCAGGTACTGGTGCACGTCCACGCGGGCGTCGCGCGCCGCGGAGATGCCCACGCTCTCGAGGTGCTGCTGGGTCGCGCCCACGCCCACGTACTCGTGCAGGTGCACGCGCGCCCCGGCCTCGACGATCACGCGCAGCAGCGACGCGGATGAGACATTGGGGACAGGTTCGTTTGTCTCATCCGTGGCGGGCGCGTCGGGGGAGGTGGCGTTGTCTGCGGATGAGACAAACGAACCTGTCCCCAATGTCTCACCCGCGGCCACGACGATGGTGGCCTCGGCTCCTGCGCGGACCATCACGCCCGTGTCGGCGACGTCGCCGGCGCCCACGGCAACCACGATCGGCTCCTCGCGCCTCTCGTCGCGCGGGACCTCCACGTAGCGCGCGCCGCGAGCCTGGGACTCCACCCAGTCGGTGACCTTGCGGCCCATCCCGCACTCCACGCCCTCGAAGAGGCGCGGCAGCGAGAAGTACACGTCGCCCTTGCGGCCTCGCAGGGGCACCGTGAGCGTGATGTCGTTCGTGCGCAGGCGGTTCCACGTCTGCGCGGGGGTAACGTTGACGCGCTCGAGGGTGAGCTCGCCCTCGGCGCCGGCCTCGGGCGCCAGGTTCTTCTCGGCCATCATCCTATGGCCCCTTCCATCTCGAGCTTGATGAGGTTGTTCATCTCCACGGCGTACTCCATCGGGAGCTCCTTGGAGACGGGGTTGGCAAAGCCGTTGACCACGAGCGTGCGCGCCTCGGCCTCGGAGCAGCCGCGGCTCATGAGGTAGAGCACCGTATCGTCCGAGATGCGGCCGATCGTGGCCTCGTGGCCCACCTGAGCGGTGGCGTTGCGCACGTCCATCGCGGGGATGGTGTCGGAGCGGGAGATGTCGTCGAGCATGAGGCTCTGGCAGCTCACGCTGCAGCGCGCGCGGTCCGCGTGCCGGCCGATCACCACGGAGCTGCGGAACGTGTTCACGCCGCCGTCCTTGGAGATGGACTTGGTGCTTACGGACGCCGTCGTGTCCGCGCCGTTCATGATCACCTTGCAGCCGGTGTCCAGGTCCTGCGTGGCGCCGGCGAACGTGATGCCGGTGAACTCGCAGGTGCCGCGGTCACCCGCCATGATGGTGGAGGGATAGAGGTAGCTCACGTGGCTGCCAAAGCTGCCGGAGACCCACTCCATCTTGGCGTCGGCGCCGATGGTGGCGCGCTTGGTGTTGAGGTTGTACATGTTCTTGGACCAGTTCTCGATCGTGGAGTAGCGCAGGCGCGCGCCGTCCTTCACGAAGAGCTCCACGGCCCCGGCGTGCAGGTTCGCCTCGTAGTACTTGGGCGCGGAGCAGCCCTCGATGAAGTGCAGGTCAGCGCCCGGCTCCACGATGATGAGCGTGTGCTCGAACTGGCCCGCGCCCGCGGCGTTGAGGCGGAAGTAGCTCTGCAGCGGGTAGGGCAGCGTCACGCCGGCGGGCACGTAGACGAACGATCCGCCCGACCACACGGCGTAGTGCAGCGCGGCGAACTTGTGGTCGGTGGGCGGGATCAGCGTGCCGAAGTACTCATGCACCACGGGCTCCCACTGGGGGTCGTGGAGGGCGTCCTCGATCGTGGTGTAGATGACGCCCTGCTCGGCCACCTCCTCGCGCATGTTGTGATAGACGATCTCCGAGTCGTACTGGGCGCCCACGCCGGCGAGGCTCTCGCGCTCCGCCTCGGGGATGCCCAGGCGCTCGAAGGTGTCCTTGATGTCCTCGGGCACGTCGTCCCAGCTCTTGGCCTGCTTGGTCTTGGGCGAGACGTACGTGGAGATGTGGTCCAGGTCCAGGCCTTCGATGCTCGGGCCCCAGTTGGGCGCCATCTCGCGCGCGTGGTAGAGGTCGAGCGCGCGCAGGCGCATCTCGAGCATCCACTCGGGCTCGTCCTTCTTGGCGGAGATCGCGCGGACGATCTCGGGCGTCAGGCCGTCGTCGTAGCGCTCGTAGCCCTCCTCGGACTTGGTGAAGTCATAGAGGGAGCGATCGACGTCGGCGACCTGCGTGCGGTTCTTGCTGCGCTCCTCGCTCACCGGGCATCACCGACCATGGGGCAGCCCGGACAGTCCGCGCAGGCCGCGTCGTCCTGGCCGGCCCCGCGCTCGAAGCGCTCGAAGCCGTGGGCATCGATGTCCGCGATGAGCCCCGCGGGCCCCTCGGCCACCATGCGGCCCTTGACCATGACGTGCGTGCGGTCCACGTCAAGCCGCTCGAGGATGCGCGTGTTGTGCGTGATCACGATGAGGGCGCCGCCCACCTGCTCGCGGTAGGCCTGGATGCCGCGGGAGACGATGCCCAGCGCGTCCACGTCAAGGCCGGAGTCGGTCTCGTCGAGGATGGCCAGCTTGGGCTGGAGCAGCAGGAGCTGCAGCATCTCGATCTTCTTCTTCTCGCCGCCGGAGAAGCCCACGTTGAGCTCGCGCATGAGGAAGCCCTGGTCGAGCTCCAGCTGGTCGGCGATGGCACCCACGCGCTCGCGGAACTTGCGCGCGGTGGTCTTGAGCTCAGGGCGCATCTGGCAGATCGAGCGCAGGAAGCTGTAGAGCGGCACGCCGGGCACCTCCACGGGCGCCTGGTAGGAGAGGAAGATGCCGGCGAGCGAGCGCTTGTCGGCGCTGAGCTCGGTCACGTCCTCGCCCGCGAAGCTGATGGAGCCCGAGGTCACGCGATAGGCGGGGTCGCCCATGATGACGTGGCCGAGCGTGGACTTGCCGGCGCCGTTGGGGCCCATGAGGACGTGGCACTCGCCCTCGCCCACGGCGAGGTCCACGCCGTGCAGGATGGGCTTGTCCTCGGTGCCCGCAGAGAGGGCGCTCACGTTGAGCAGCTGAGTGGACATGTTCCGCCTTTCTCCTCGCGGGCCGCGCGGGCCCGCGCCTTATTTCGCCTAATTCATAGTAATGAGTGGGGTATTAAAGGCAAGGGGTCAGGGCGAGAAAAACGCCCCTTCGTAACAATTCCTACTTATTTAGAGGCATTTAAGGACGGCGCGGCGGCGGGTCTGTTGCCTAAAAGGGGCCTGTCCCCTTTTAGGCATCTGCGGCGCCGTTTGCCGCCGCGTTACGCGTGCTCGCGGACCGCGTGGCGAGAAGTACCATGGCACACGGCGGGCGGTCGGCGATGGGAGGTCCTTCTCGGCATGGAGGCGTGGAAGCGGCTCGGTGGCTTCATCGGGAGCCACATGGCATTTGTCTCCCCGACGTGCGTGGTGCTCGGCGTGCTCTTCCCCGACCAGCTCTCCGTGCTCAAGCCGACCGTGACCGCGCTCTTTGCGTTCATGACGTTCCAGAGCTCGCTCTCCAACACCTTCGGCAACCTCGCGCGGACGGTGCGCCGCCCGGCGCCGCTCGTGGTGACGCTCCTTCTGGCCGCCGTCCTCATGCCGTGCGTGGCCTGCGCGCTGGCGACGGCGCTCTTCGGCACGAGCCCCAACCTCGTCTGCGGGATCGTGTTGGAGTGCAGCGTGCCTGTGGCCGTGGTGTCGGCCATGTGGACCAACATGCTCGGCGGGGACCCGGCGCTCACGCTTGCCACCATCCTCGTGTCCACGGTGGCCGCTCCGTTCACGATTCCGCTCACGCTGCACCTGCTCCTGGGCCAGACGGTCGAGGTGGACGCCGCGCGGATGATGGGGGAGATGGTGGTCTCCATCGCGCTGCCGGCGCTCGCGGGGACGCTGCTCAACGACGCCTCGCGCGGCCGTGCGGCGCGCGAGCTCTCGCCGGTGCTCTCGCCCGCGGGCAAGATCGCGCTCGTGCTGGTGATCCTCAGCAACTCGACGGGCGTGGCGCCCTACGTGCGCGCGCTCACGCCCCAGCTCGTTGGCGTGATGGCGTTCATCTGCGCCTTCTCCGTCGGGGGCTACGCGCTCGGCCTCTCGGCCGCGCGCCTCATGCGGCAGCCCCGCGAGCGGGAGGTCTCGATGACCTATCTCGTGGGCATGCGCAACATCTCGGCCGGGGCGGTCATCGCAGCGGAGTACTTTCCCGGCGAGGTGATGTTCCCGGTGGTCATAGGGACGCTCTTCCAGCAGGTCATCGCCGCGAGCTTCGGCACCGTCCTGCGTCGGCGCGCCCGGCGGGCCGCCGAGTAGCGCCGCTGCCCGCGGGGCGCGGGGCGGGCGCGACGGCGTTGCCGTTTCCGGGGTTGTGGCAATCCGGCGGTTCGCGGCGTTGCCGAACGGGGGCTTGTGGCAGCGGGCTCAGCGCGCCAACTGGACGTTCTTCTCGCCCCGCTGTGCTTTCGGGGGTCATGGCAGGGCGAATGCTGCCATGACCCCAAAATCACCAACGCCTCGCGCTCCACAATTGCCACGACCCCCGATTCCACAACGCGGCGCGGGATGCCCCAGGTGCTAGTGGTGGCGGTACATGCGCGGGCGCGGGCGGCCGTCGTCGAGGATGACGGCGAGCGCGGCGATGGCCACGACGGCGATGAAGATGATCTTCTTCATGATGACCTCCCTCTCTGATGAGCCCATTCTCCTGCCCGACGCTGCCCGGGGCCATCGATGCGACTTACTGCTGCCTTGCGCTTTCGTAAGGTTCGGATGGCGCGCGCCCCTCGCTCCGGGTACGTACACCCTCCTCCCAGATACGTACGCAATTAGAGGTCTGATACGCCTTACGTTCCGGAGAATCCGCAGGTGGGCGCGGTGGCGAGAAGAACATCAGCTCTGAAACCTCGTACGTACCCGGGAGGGGCGTGTACGTACCCGGAGCGGGACGCGAGGGGGTCGCGGGAGAGGGCCGCGGGCCCGCCCCCGCATTGTTGCGGCCGCGTCTCGGCGGAGGCCGGGCGCGCGGTCCCTGTCGTAGAATGGGGCGCAGTGTAGATAGGAGGACCCATGCCCCTTACCAGAGAAGACGTCGCGGGCATCGCGGACTACGCGCGAATCGCGCTCACGCCCGAGGAGCTCGACGAGATGACCGCGTACATGAACGATGCCATCGACCTGCTGGAGCCCATCCGCCAGTACGACCTCGAGGGCGTGGAGCCCACGTTCCACCCCATCGGCGACCTCTCCAACGTGATGGCCGACGACGTGCCGGACACCGAGGTGCGCCACCTGCCCGTTGACGTGGCGCTCTCAAACGCCGGCGCGTTCCGCGACCGCAGCTTCCGCGTGCCGTCCATCCTCGGCGACCAGGGGGGTGACCGCTAATGGCAAACCTCGACCAGCTCTCTGCCGCCCAGATCGCGGCGGGCGTCGCAAACGGCGACTTCACCGCCACCGAGGTGGCCCGCGCCGCACTCGACGCCGTGGAGGCCCGCGACGGCGAGGTCAAGGCGTTCCTGCAGGTCTCCGCTGACCTCGCGCTCGCGGCTGCCGAGGCCACGGACAAGGCTCGCGCGGCGGGCGAGAAGCTCGGTCCGCTCGCCGGCGTTCCCGTGGCCTTCAAGGACAACATGCACCTCGTGGGCACCCGCACCACCTGCGCCTCCAAGATGCTCGCCAACTACGAGTCCACGTTCACGGCAACCTGCGTCCAGCGCATGCTCGACGCCGGCGCCACGCCCGTGGGCAAGACCAACATGGACGAGTTCGCCTTTGGCTCCTCCACCGAGTCCTCCGCCTTCCACCCCACGGCCAACCCGTGGGACACGGGGCGCGTCCCGGGCGGCTCCTCGGGCGGCTCGGCTGCGGCCGTCGCCGCCGGCGAGGTCACGGTCTCGCTGGGCTCCGACACCGGCGGCTCCATCCGCCAGCCGGCCTCGCTCTGCGGCGTCGTGGGCCTCAAGCCCACCTACGGCGCGGTCAGCCGCTACGGCGTCGTGGCCTTTGGCTCCTCGCTCGACCAGGTCGGCCCCTTCGGCCGCAGCGTCGAGGACGTGGCCCTGGCCATGAACGCGCTCACTGCCGGCGGTCGCGACCCGTGGGACTCTACGAGCCAGCCGGTCACATGCGATTTTCTCGCCCATCTGAACGACCCCATCGAGGGACGCCGCGTGGGCGTCGTGCCCGCCCTCATGGAGGCCGCCGGCCTCACCGACGAGGTCCGCGACGCCGTCACCGCCGCCGGCCGCGCGCTGCAGGACCAGGGCGCCGAGCTCGTGGAGGTGGAGCTGCCCAACATCGCCTCCGCCATCGCGGCCTACTACGTGATCGCGCCGTGCGAGGCCTTCTCCAACCTCGCGCGCTTTGACGGCGTGCGCTACGGCTATCAGGAGCCCGGCCAGGCAACGCTTGCCGAGCAGACCTCGCTCTCCCGCGCGCACGGCTTTGGCGAGGAGGCCAAGCGCCGCCAGATGCTGGGCGCCTACCTCCTCTCCAGTGGCACCTACGACAAGTACTACTACCCGGCGCAGCAGGTCCGCACCCTCATTACGGCAGACTACGCCCGCGCGTACGAGAAGTGCGACGTCATCCTCATGCCGGCCGCGCCGCGCACGGCGTTCAAGTTCGGCGAGATGAGCGACCCCACGCAGATGTACGCGTCGGACATGTTCACGATCTCCAACAACATCGTCGGCAACGGCGGCGTCTCCGTGCCGCTGGGCCTGGGCGCCGCCTCCGGCCTGCCCGTGTCCGCGCAGCTCCAGGGCCCGGCCTTTGCCGACGCCACGCTGCTCACGTTCGCGCGCGCGATCGAGCGGTCCTTCTCGCCGTCTGGCACCGGGGCACCCGTCGCGCCCGCGTTTGCCGGGAAGGGAGGTGAGCTCGCATGAAGAAGCTCGCCGAGGTCCTCAAGGACTGGGAGGCCGTGATTGGCCTGGAGGTCCACACCGAGCTCACCACGCTCGAGACCAAGATGTTCTGCAACTGCCGCCTCTCCCACGACGACGAGCCCAACACCAACGTCTGCCCCGTCTGCCTGGGCATGCCGGGCGCGCTGCCCGTGCCCAACGAGAAGGCCATCGAGTCGATCGTCATGGCAGGCCTGGCCACCAACTGTGAGATCCAGCGCCACTCCATGTTCTACCGGAAGCACTACTTCTACCCGGACATGGCCAAGAACTTCCAGACCACGCAGGGTCCCGTGGCGTTCTGCATGCACGGCCAGCTTGACCTGGAGGTCAGCGGCGCCGGCGCCAAGGAGCGGCCGGATGGCACGGTGGAGAAGGACGCGGACGGCGGCTACGTTGCGCCCATCCGCATCCTGCGCATCCACATGGAGGAGGACGCCGCCAAGATGGTGCACGTGGGCGGCGAGGAAGGCCGCATCGGCGGCGCGGCGGAGTCCCTCATCGACTACAACCGCTGCGGCACGCCGCTCATCGAGCTCGTCACCGAGCCCGACCTGCGCACGCCCGAGGAGGCGCGCCTCTTCATGGAGAAGCTGCGCCAGACCTTCCTCACGCTCGGCATCTCCGACTGCTCACTCGAGAGCGGCTCGATGCGCTGCGACGGCAACATCTCGCTGCGCCGCCGCGGGGAGACCAAGTTTGGCACCAAGACCGAGATGAAGAACATCAACTCGTTCAAGAGCCTGCACGACGCGCTCGAGTACGAGATCTGCCGCCAGGCCGAGGTGCTCGAGGAGGGCGGCATCGTCTACCAGGAGACGCGCCACTGGGAGCCGAGCCGCCGGCGCACCGTGGTCATGCGCGTCAAGGAGACCGCGGACGACTACCGCCTCTTCCCGGACCCGGACCTCGCGCCCTTCGACCTCACGGACGAGTTCATCGACCGCTGCCGTGCGCGCATCCCGGAGCTGCCGGACGCCAAGCGCGACCGCTACATGGCCGACTTTGGCCTCAAGCGCGCCGACGCCGCCCAGCTCGCGGGCGACCCGACGGTCGCGGCCTTCTTCGAGGAGACGCTGGCCGCGGCGGGCGCTGGCGAGAAGAACGTCAAGGCCGTGGAGACCGTGGCCAAGGTCATGGTGAACCTCGTCCCCAGCTACGACGCCCTCACGCCGGCGCAGGTCGCAAGTCTGTCGGCACTTCTCGCCGAGGACGCGATCACGTTTGCGCAGGCACGCGAGGTGCTCGACGCGGTCAACGGCAGGGGTGAGGACCCGGCCGCCTACGTGGACGCCCACGGCATGCGCCAGTCCACCGACGCGGATGCGCTCGGCGCGATTGTGGACGAGGTGCTCGCGCGCTGCACCGACCAGGTCCAGCAGTACCGCGACGGCAACAAGAAGGTGCTCGGGTTCCTCGTGGGCCAGTGCATGAAGGCGGCCAAGGGCTCCGGCAACCCCAAGGCCTTCAACAAGATGCTCGCCGAGAAGCTCGAGGGGTAGACGCCCTCACCAACGGCAGAGGCCGCCGCTTCGTACGCAGGACTGCGCTACGCGGAAGATCCTGCGCAACGAAGCGGCGGCCTCTGCCGTTGGTAAGGACGGCCTCTCGTTCGTCGCGAGGCAAACCGCCGGGTAAGGGCGGAGTGGGGGTTCTTCTCGATTGTTCTTCTTTCCGTTGAGCATGCGTAAGCTGGCTTTTTCGGATTCTTGAGATTGCGCGTCATTTGGTTTCAAGTTTTTAATACGTAACGCGGAATAATGCGTCAATATGTCCACGATTCTGGGTTTACGTATGAAAAATATCAAATCAAATGATGCGTAGCTTGGGATTTCTGGAAAAACGAGTCTGCGCATCCTCGCTACAGGCGCGCGCCACGGCGCGGAACCTGCTAGACTGCCGACCCCGAAGGCCAACAGGACGTGCCAAACGAACCGGGTTCGTTTGGCGTGCGCGGAGGGGAGCGTGCGGTGGACGAGCAGCTGGAGGCGGCGGTGGAGCCGGTCTCTGAGGTCGTGACGGAGGACGAGGAGGCGCGCGGCCAGAGGCTCTCCAAGAAGCGTATGGCCTACAGCTTCCCGCAGTTCTTTGCCCTGCTCAACGTGGGCCTCATCCTCACCGCGATCGCGCTCGTGCTCTTCAAGACGCCCAACCACCTGGCCTTCGGCGGCACCACGGGCTTTGCCATCCTGCTCAACACCGCCATCCCGGCGCTGCCCGTCTCCATCTACATGTGGATCCTGAACGCCGTGCTCGTGGGCCTGGGGTTCGCCTTCCTGGACCGCAAGGCGGTGCTCTGGAGCGCCTTCGCGTCGTTTGCGCTCTCGGGCTACACCTCGCTCTTCGAGTGGCTCTTCCCCGTGACCCAGTCCATCACCGGCGACCTCTGGCTCGACGTCTGCTTTGCGGTGCTCCTGCCGGCCGTGGGCTCGGCCATCGTCTTTGACATCGGGGCCTCCACCGGCGGCACGGACATCCTGGCCATGATCTTGCGCAAGCACACGGACCTGGAGATCGGCAAGGCGCTCTTTGCGGTTGACGTGGCCGTGGTCGTGGCGGCTATCGGGCTCTATGGGCCGCGCGTGGGCCTCTACTGCGTGCTCGCCCTCATCGGCAAGACCTTCGTGGTGGACGGCTTCATCGAGTCCATCCGTCAGCGCAAGGTCTGCCAGGTCATCTGCTCGCACCCGCGCGAGGTGGAGGAGTTCATCGTCAAGAAGCTCGGCCGCACGGCCACGGTCACGCAGGGCTGGGGCGCCTACTCCGGCCGCCGCGTGACCATCCTCACGAGCGTGCTCTCGCGCCGCGAGGCCATGAAGCTGCGACTCTTTGTCCGCGCTACGGACCCGGGCGCCTTCATCACCATCACGAGCAGCTCGGAGATCATCGGCCGCGGCTTCCGCGGGGTCAACTAGCGAGTTGCGTGCGCGGAGGCATGCTCGGGCGCGTCCTTCTCGCCCGCGCGTCCTGCGCTGACGTCTCCGAGCATGCCTGGGTGCACAGAATGCGCGAGCATGCCCCAGCGCACAGAATCGGCCCCTACGGGTCGGAAAGTGTGCGCAGAGGCATGCTCAGCCAATCCGTGCGCAAGCATGTTCGCCTGGGCGAGAAGAACGTCCGGTTGAGCGCTCGACCTACGCGTCCTTCTCGCCAGCGCGCGCCTCGTCGAGGTAGCTGTAGAGGGTGTACTTGGAGATGCCAAAGAACTTGCAGACCTTGGGTCCGCTCTTGGTGATGAGGAAGGCCCCGGTGTCGTTGAGGTAGCGGATCGCGCGGACCTTCTCCTCCTTGCTCATGAGCGCCACGGGCGTGCCCACGAGCTGCACGCTCTGCTCGATGAGGTCGTCCAGGAGGTCGGCCACGCTGCGCACGATGGGCTCGGGCTCGCGCGGGGCGCTCGGCTCGGTGCCCACGACCTCGGCGATGGTGTCTCCCATCGCGCGCAGGATCGTGATGTCGTAGTTGATGGCGAAGATGCCCACGGCATGCCCGGCCTCGTCGCGGATGAAGACGGTCGAGGACTTGAGGATCTTGCCGTCCGCGGTCTTGGTGAGGTAGGCGGGCCGGTCCTCGAGCTTGGAGTCGCCGGCGTGCAGCGCCTCCAGCACCACGTGGCTCGGTCCGTCGCCGAGCTTGCGGCCGGTCACATGGCCGTTCTCGATGGCCACGATGGAGTGGCTGGGGTCCTTCGTCTCGAGGTCGTGCACGACGACCTCGCAGCTGCTGCCGAACTGCAGCGCAAGGGCGTGGGCGAGTCGCTTGTAGAAGTCGAGCTGCTCCTCGGTCATGGGGCCTCCTCGATCGGCGGTGCGATGAGAGCATACTAGCCGATTCTCTGCGATTTCAAACTTTTTGTTAGGTGCCCGAACCCGAAGGCTCGGCTCGCCTTGGGGAGAAAAACGGGCCTTGACGTGGCGTTATATCGCGGCGTAGATAACGGAAAAAATCTTGTGACGGGGCCGTGTCCCGACCGCTCACGCCCCGCAACCTACCGTCTAACAGATTTTCATCAAAGCAGACAAATTGTTAGCCACCTCTCGCAATACTATCGAAACATAGTCGGAGCATCGTGGAGAGGACGATCATGGCTAAGACGCAAGCGACGGGGGTCAAGAGCGCCCACGACTACCTGTTCCAGCGCGAGGGGATGCCGCCCGTCGGCGAGATGATCCCCTGCGCCCTCCAGCACGTGCTGGCCTCCTTCGCCGGCATCATCACCCCGGCGATCCTCATCGCCGCCACGTTCGACTTCACCGCGCAGCAGAAGACCGACATCATCCAGGTCGCGCTGATCCTCTCCGCCATCGACACGGCGCTGCAGGCCTTCGCGCCGTTCCGCCGCATCGGCGGCAACCTGCCCATCGTCATGGGCGTCTCGTTCGCGTTCCTGCCGGCGCTGCAGGCCATGGGCGCCACGTTCTCCTTCGGCGCCCTGCTCGGCGGCGAGATCGTGGGCGGCATCGCGGCCATCCTCTTCGGCATCTTCTACGGCAAGCTCAAGGCGTTCTTCCCGCCGGTGGTCACGGGCACGGTGATCTTCACGATCGGCGTCTCGCTCTACCCGACGGCCATCAAGTACATGGCCGGCGGCGAGGGCACTGCGCTCTGGGGCACCCCGCAGGCCTGGTGCGTGGCGCTCGTCACGTTTGCCGTGGTCTTTGGCCTCAACAACTTTGCCAAGGGCACCCTCAAGCTGGGCAGCGTCTTCTTCGGCATGATCGCCGGCATCATCGTGTCCGCGCCCTTTGGCATGCTCGACTTCTCCGCCGTGGGCTCCGCGGGCGTCTTCGCGTTCCCCAAGATCATGCCGTACGCGCTCGAGTTCCATCCCGAGGTCTGCATCACGCTTGCCGTGGTCTACCCGATGGTCGCCATCCAGGTCATCGGCGACGTCTCCGCCGCCTGCCTCGGCTCCATGGACCGCATGCCCACCGAGCGCGAGCTCTCCGGCGCCATCGTCTCCCAGGGCGCGACCTCGCTCGTCTCCGCCTTCATCGGCGGCCTGCCCACCTCCGCGCTTGGCCAGAACGTGGGCATCATCTGCTCCAACAAGGTCGTCAACAAGTGGGTCTTCGTGATCGTGGCGGCCGTCTTCGCTGCGGCGGGCCTGCTGCCGCAGCTCTCCGCGCTGCTCACGGCCATCCCGCAGCCGGTCATCGGCGGCGCCACGGTGGGCGTCTTCGGCACCATCACCATGAACGGCGTCCGCATGTTCACCAAGGACGGCCTCACCCCGCGCGTCACCACGATCGTGGGCACCTCGGTCGTCTTTGGCCTCGGCATCTGGATGGCGTCGGGCTGCCTCGCGGGCGAGGGCATGCCCAGCTGGGTGACCACCGTCATCGGCTCCAACGCCATCACCCCGGCCGCCATCATGGCCATCATCCTCAACCTCATCCTCCCCAAGCCCGAGAAGTAGGCCGTGCAAAAGGGACAGGCACTTTTGCACGCCCCGCAGGAAAGAGGGGCGAGAAGAACGGTCTTCTCGCCAGACAGATAGGAGACGAAATGCTGCTCGTCACCAACGGTCGCGTCATCACGCGCGACGCTGACAACGCCTACCTCGAGAACGGCGCCGTCGCCATCGATGGCGAGAAGATCGCCGAGGTCGGCGACGCCACGGCGCTGGCCGAGAAGTACCCTGGGGCCGAGGTCGTGGATGCCCACGGCGGCGTCATCATGCCGGGCCTGGTGAACTGTCACACCCACATCTACTCCGGCCTGGCGCGCGGCCTTGCCATCAAGGGCTGCAACCCCACCAACTTCCTCGAGAACCTCGAGCAGCAGTGGTGGAAGATCGACGACAACCTCACGCTCGACGGCACCCGCGCGAGCGCCTACGCCACCGTGCTCGACAGCCTGCGCGACGGCGTGACCACGATCTTCGACCACCACGCGAGCTTCTGCGAGATCCCGGGCTCCCTCTTTGCGATCAAGGACGTCTGCGAGGAGACCGGCATCCGCGCGTGCCTCTGCTACGAGACCTCCGACCGCCGCGGCGACGAGAAGCGCGACCAGTCGATCGCCGAGAACGCCGAGTTCGCGCAGTGGGCTGCCAAGGCCCAGGCCGAGGGCAACTCCATGATCGCCGCGATGTTCGGCGGGCACGCCACCTTCACGCTCTCCGACGAGACGATGGACAAGATGGCCGAGGCCAACGCCGGCCTCACCGGCTTCCACATCCACGTCTGCGAGGGCATGAACGACGTCTGGGACAGCCGCAAGAACCGCGGCGGCATCTCGCCGATCGAGCGCCTGCTGCAGCACGACCTTCTCGGCCCGCGCACGATGCTCGGCCACTGCATCCACGTCACGCCCGCCGAGATGGACATCATCAAGGAGACCGGCACCCACATCGTCAACAACCCCGAGTCCAACATGGGCAACGCCGTGGGCTGCGCGCCGGTGCTCGAGTTCTTCCGCCGCGGCATCCCGGTGCACATGGGCACCGACGCCTACACGCACGACATGCTCGAGAGCCTCAAGGTCTTCCTCATCATCCAGCGTCACAACGCGGCCATGCCCAACGTGGGCTGGGCCGAGGCCATGACGATGCTCTTCCAGAACAACCCCGCCATGGCGAGCGAGTACTTCGGGCGCAAGATCGGCGTCCTGGCGCCCGGCGCCGCGGCCGACGTCATCGTGATGGACTACCCGGTCTTCACGCCCTTCTCGGACGAGAACATCGACGGCCACATGCTCTTCGGCATGATGGGCAAGAACTGCCGCACCACCATCGTCAACGGCAAGGTGCTCTACAAGGACCGCGAGTTCGTGGCCTTTGACGAGGAGCGCATCAACGCCTGGACCCTCGAGCAGTCCAAGAAGCTCTGGGGCACCCTGAACGAGCGCACGTACTAGGACCGGTCGGCGCGTGGCGGGAAAAAGGGACAGTCACTTTTGCACGCAGGGGGGCGCGACCAATCGTGATGACCGTGCAAAAGTGACTGTCCCTTTTGCACGCGGAGAGGAGCAACAATGAGCGACGTCATGAGGCCGATCCCGTTCGCGCAGGTCATGGACTGGGTCCTGACCGAGCACGAGACTCAAGGCGCCATCTTCGGCGTGCGCAAGGCCTACGTCCACGAGGGCGGCGCCGAGCCCATCTTTGCCGAGAAGATCGAGACCCCCTTTGGCCCGGCCGCTGGCCCCAACACCCAGCTCGCGCAGAACATCATCGCCTCCTACGTGGCGGGCTCGCGCTTCTTTGAGCTCAAGACCGTGCAGGTCATGGACGGCGAGGAGCTCTCCGCCTGCGTGAACAAGCCCTGCATCGTGGCCGAGGACGAGTGCTACAACTGCGAGTGGTCCACCGAGCTCACGGTGCCCGACGCCTTTGCGGAGTACGTCAAGGCGTGGTGGGCCTGCAAGCTCATCGCCCGCGAGTACGGCCTGGGCGACCCGGACGGCTTTGTCTTCAACATGTCCGTGGGCTACAGCCTCGAGGGCATCAAGTCCGAGAAGGTCGACACGTACATCGAGGGCATGAAGGACGCCTCCGGCACCGAGGTCTGGGCCGAGTGTCGCGACTGGGCCCTCGCCAACCTCGACCGCTTTGACAACGTCGACGCCGACTTCGTCAACGCCGTCTCCCCGCAGGTCTCCAACTCCGTCACTGAGTCCACGCTCCACGGCTGCCCGCCCGACGAGATCGAGCGCATCGCCACCTACCTCATCACCGAGAAGGGCGTGAACACCTACATCAAGTGCAACCCGACGCTTCTGGGCTACGACTTCGCGCGCGAGCGCCTGAACGAGCTCGGCTTCGACTACATCGTCTTCGACGACACGCACTTCCGCGAGGACCTGCAGTGGGTCGACGCCGTGCCCATGTTCGAGCGCCTGATCGAGCTCTGCGACGAGAAGGGCCTCGCGTTTGGCGTCAAGCTCACGAACACCTTCCCGGTGGACGTGACCCGCGGCGAGCTGCCGAGCGAGGAGATGTACATGTCCGGCCGCTCGCTCTTCCCGCTCACGATCGAGCTGGCGCGTCGCATCGCCCGCCAGTTTGACGGTCGCCTGCGCATCTCCTACTCCGGCGGCGCCGACGCCCGCAACATCTGCGAGCTCTACGCGGCCGGCATCTGGCCGATCACCATGGCCACCAACGTCCTCAAGCCCGGCGGCTACGAGCGCTTCTTCCAGATCGCCGGCCTTCTCGCCGGCGCCGAGCGCCTGGACTACGTGGACGTCGACGCCGTGACCGAGCTCGCGGCCCGCGTGGCCTCCGGCAAGGACTACCAGAAGCCCATCAAGCCGGCCAAGCCGCACAAGATCGACGCCGAGCTCCCGCTCATGAGCTGCTTCACGGCGCCGTGCCGCACCGGCTGCCCCATCCAGCAGGACATCCCGGCCTACCTCTCCCGCGTGGACGAGGGCAAGTTCTCCGAGGCGCTCCAGATCGTCATTGAGCGCAACGCCCTGCCGCACATCACCGGCAACCTCTGCCCGCACCCCTGCGGCGCCAAGTGCGAGCGCAGCTTCTACGAGCCCGAGGGCGCGCGCATCCGCGAGTCCAAGCTGGCAGCGGCGCGCGGCGGCTTCGACGAGGTCGTGAAGAAGCTCCGCGCCGCCGGTCCTTCTCGGCTGGCTTCTGCGGCCGATAAGAACGTGGCGGTCGTGGGCGGCGGCCCGGCTGGTCTCGCCACCGCGTTCTTCCTGACGCGCGCCGGCGCCAAGGTCACCATCATCGAGCGCACGGGGAGTCTCGGCGGCGTGGCGCGCCACGTCATCCCCGAGTTCCGCATCTCCCACGACGACATCGACAAGGACGTGGCCCTCTGCCTCGCCTTTGGCGCGCAGGTCCAGATGGGGCGCGAGGTCACGAGCGTGACCGAGCTCTTCGACGAGGGCTTCACCGACGTCGTGGTTGCCACGGGCGCGTGGGCGCCGGGCAAGGTGGGCCTCAAGGCCGGCGAGGAGATCGACGTCCTGGAGTTCCTCGAGGCTGCCAAGTCCGGTGAGCCCATGGAGCTGGGCACCGACGTCGTGATCGTGGGCGCCGGCAACACCGCCATGGACGCCGCGCGCGTGGCAAAGCGCGCCGAGGGCGTGCAGAACGTGCGCATCGTCTACCGCCGCACCAAGAAGGAGATGCCGGCCGACGAGGAGGAGCTGCAGCTGGCGCTCGAGGAGGGCGTCGAGCTCTGCGAGCTTCTCGCCCCGATCGGCGTGGCAAACGGCAAGCTGGCCTGCGAGGTCATGCGCCTTGGCGAGCCGGACGAGTCCGGTCGCCGCCGCCCGGAGGGCACGGGCGAGACCGTGCAGGTTCCGGCCACGGCCGTGATCTGCGCGGTGGGCGAGCAGATCGAGCGCGGGCTCTACGAGGGCGCCGGCGTCGAGGTCGACCGCCGCGGCCGCCCGGTCGGCACCGCCACCGGCGTGGACCACGTCTGGGCCGCCGGCGACTGCCGCCGCGGTCCTGCCACCTTCGTGGAGGCCATCGCCGACGCGCAGGCCGTCGCCCGCGACCTGGCCGGCGTCGACTTCAACGCCTACTCCGCCCAGAACGTCCGCGCCGACAAGTACGACGTGATCATGGGCCGCAAGGGTGACATCTGCCTCGACGTGGCCGGCTGCACCTCCAGCCGCTGTCTGGGCTGCGCCACCGTCTGCGAGGTCTGCTGCGACGTCTGCCCCAACCGTGCCAACGTGGCGATCAAGGTACCGGGCCTCGCGCAGGAGCAGGTCGTCCACGTGGACGGCATGTGCAACGAGTGCGGCAACTGTGCCGTCTTCTGCCCGTGGAGCGGCCGCCCGTACAAGGACAAGCTCACGCTCTTCTGGAGCGCCGAGGACATGGACGCGAGCGAGAACCGCGGCTGGGTGCCGCTGCCCGACGGACGCGTCCGCGTGCGCCTGGCCGGCTCCGACGGCACCTACGACGTGAACGACGCCACCTGCGGCCTGCCCGAGGACGTGCGCCTCACCATCTGCGCCGTCCGTGACACCTACGCCTACCTGCTGGCCAAGTAACCCAGCCGCGGCGTGCAAAGGGGACAGTCACTTTTGCACGCCACGCATGAACTCGCCGGATTCGGAATCTGGATGCGTGCAAAAGTGACTGTCCCCTTTGCACGCAACGAGGGGAGAGACATGGACGACGAGCTCAAGCGCATCTGGGTCGCCGACGAGGGCTGCATAGGCTGCCGCCTCTGCGAGCGCGCGTGCCCCACCGGCGCCATGCGCGTGGAGGACAAGCAGGCCCGCATCGACTACGCGCTCTGCATCGCGTGCGGCATGTGCGCCACCAAGTGCCGCAAGGGCGTCATCCACGACACGCTGGGCATCTACGCCCTTGCCTAAAAGGGCCATGCCTAAAAGGGGCCAGGCCCCTTTTAGGCAAGTTTTCGAGTAGGGGAGAAGGACATGGCAGCTAACGCCGAGTACCGCTTTACCGTCAACGGCGAGGAGCAGGTCGTCGCTACCGACAAGCCGCTCCTTCGCTACCTGCGCGACGACCTCAAGCTCACCTCCGTCAAGGACGGCTGCTCCGAGGGCGCGTGCGGCACCTGCACCGTGCTCGTGGACGACCGCGCCACCAAGGCGTGCGTCCTCACCACGCGCCTGGCCGCGGGCCGCGACATCGTGACCGTGGAGGGCCTGCCCCACGAGGAGCAGGAGGCCTTCGTCTACGCCTTCGGCGCCGTGGGCGCCGTCCAGTGCGGATTCTGCATCCCCGGCATGGTCATGGCGGGCGCGGCCCTCATCCACAAGGTGCCCGACCCTACCGAGGACCAGGTCAAGGTGGCCATCCGCGGCAACGTCTGCCGCTGCACCGGCTACAAGAAGATCATCGAAGGCATCCTGCTCGCCGCCGCAATCCTGAGGGGCGAGAAGGACATCGACCCCGAGCTTGAGCGCGGAGACGACTACGGCGTGGGCAAGCGCGCCTTCCGCGTGGACGTGCGCCGCAAGGTCCTCGGCTATGGCAAGTACCCCGACGACATCGACGAGCGCGACTTCCCCGACCTCACCTACGCCAGCGCCGTGCGCTCCAAGTACCCGCGCGCCCGCGTGGTCAAGATCGACGCCGAGAAGGCCCGCGCCATGCCGGGCGTCCTCGCCGTGCTCACGGCCGCCGACGTGCCCGTGAACGCGGTGGGACATCTGCTCTACGACTGGGACGTCATGACGGCCGAGGGCGACATCACCCACTGCGTGGGCGACGCGATTGCCCTGGTGGTGGCCGAGGACGCGGCAACGCTGGAGAAGGCCAAGAAGGCCGTCAAGGTGGAGTACGAGGTCCTCGAGCCCGTCCGCTCCATCGAGGAGGCCCGCGCCGCCGGCGCGCCCGTGCTCCACAAGCCCTACCTCGCCTTTGGCAACTGGGTCACGCCCGAGAACAACATCTGCCAGCAGCGCCACGTGGTCCGCGGCGACGCTGCCGCCGCGCTCGCGGGCGCCGCGCACAAGGTGACGCGCACCTTCAAGACGCCGTTCACCGAGCACGCCTTCCTCGAGCCCGAGTGCGCCGTCGCCTTCCCGTACAAGGGCGGCGTCAAGGTGTGCTCCTCCGACCAGGGCGCCTACGACTCCCGCAAGGAGATTGCCCACATGCTGGGCTGGGACGCCACGCCCGAGAAGGTCGTCGTGGAGACCATGCTCGTGGGCGGCGGCTTTGGCGGCAAGGAGGACGTCTCCGTGCAGCACCTGGCCGCGCTCGCTGCGCTCGCGGTGGACCGTCCCGTCAAGGTGCGCCTCACGCGCCAGGAGTCCATCAACTTCCACCCCAAGCGCCACTACATGGAGGGCACCTTCACCCTCGGCTGCGACGAGGATGGCACCTTCGTGGGCCTGGACTGCGAGATCAACTTCGACACCGGCGCCTACGCGAGCCTGTGCGGCCCGGTCCTGGAGCGCGCCTGCACGCACTCCGTGGGCCCGTACTGCTACCAGAACACGGACATCCGCGGCTACGGCTGGTACACCAACAACCCGCCCGCCGGTGCGTTCCGCGGCTTTGGCGTCTGCCAGAGCGAGTTTGCGCTCGAGAGCCTGATCGACCTTCTCGCCGACGAGGTGGGCATCTCCCCGTGGGAGATCCGGTACCGCAATGCCATCGAGCCGGGCAAGGTCCTGCCCAACGGTCAGATCGCCGACCGCTCCACCGCCCTCAAGGAGACCCTGCTCGCGGTCAAGGACGTCTACGAGGCGCACCCCGGCCACGCCGGCCTTGCGTGCGCGATGAAGAACGCGGGCGTGGGCGTGGGCCTGCCCGACGCCGGCCGCTGCAAGATCCGCGTGGAGGACGGCCGCGCCGTGGTCTACTCCGCCACCTCCGACATCGGCCAAGGCTGCAACACCGTCTTCCTGCAGGACGTCGCCGAGGCTACGGGCCTGCCGCTCGCAAACATCGTGAACGGCGAGTGCTCCACCGAGAACGCGCCCGACTCCGGCACCACCTCCGGATCGCGCCAGACCCTCATCACCGGCGAGGCCGTGCGCGGTGCGGCGTTCCTGCTGCGCGACGCCATGCTCGCGGTGGAGGAGGGCACCGAGACCGGCACGGAGCCCGTGGTGGCCCACGGCGACGGCTTTGTGGTCGAGTACGCCGACGGCACGCCCTACGTGGGCCCGGGCGCCGGCTACCACGCGGCCGACCCGGTGGCCGCGCTGGCCAAGCTCGAGGGCCGCGAGTTCTCCTACGAGTACCTCGAGAAGACCGACAAGCTCGGCGCGGACGTGCCCAACCCCAAGAGCCACGTGGCCTACGGCTACGCTACGCACGTCGTGATTCTGGACGACGACGGCCGCGTGACCGAGGTCCACGCCGCGCACGACTCCGGCAAGGTGGTGAACCCCATCGCCATCCAGGGCCAGATCGAGGGCGGCGTGCTCATGGGCATGGGCTACGCGCTCACGGAGCGCTTTGACCTCAAGGACTGCGTCCCGCAGGTGAAGTTTGGCACGCTGGGCCTCTTCCGCGCGCCGGACATCCCCTACATCAACGCCATCTACGTCGAGAAGGACGAGCTGCTCGACGTGGGCTACGGCGCCAAGGGCATCGGCGAGATCGCCACGATTCCCACCGCGCCCGCGGTCCAGAACGCCTACCGCGCCCTCACCGGCGAGCTCCAGACCGAGCTCCCCCTCCGCAACACCTACTACTCGTGCCACTGACGTCAGGTTTATTTGGCACGCCCGACCTACCCCTGCGACCAGGAATGCTCCGCCTCGTCGCATGCCCCTCACAGAGGGCCCGCCGGTTTGCCATGCCCGGCGGGCCCTCGTTTTGCGCGATGCGCGAATAGGCTCTCTTGAGCTGTGGTAGGATGTAACCAGTAAACCCGTCTGGCCTCTCAACGATGCACACTGGCGGGTCTTCTTTTATCTCGATGCGGGGGTGCGATGGAGTATTCAAAGCCTTGGCTCACCTTTGAGAAGCAGGCTGACCTGCTGATTAATGAGCGAGGGCTCATCGCTGACCGTGACCGCCTCATCGCTCATCTCGCTGATATTGGGTATTACCGACTGAGCGGATACTGGTACAACTTCAAACGCAAGCCTGTTTCCGATGAGGATGGCGAGAAGGACGAGCGGTTTGTCGAGGGGACGACCTTCGAGCAGGTGTGGAAGCTCTACGTCTTCGATCGACAGTTCAGGCTCGTTGTGCTCGATGCCATTGAACGCATTGAGGTTTATTTTCGCACGCAACTCGCGTATGAACTTGCCGGGGCAACAGGGCCGTTTGGCTTTCTGGATCCTAAGAACCTTCCTCGTCTGACGCAGGAGGATTACGAGGAGTTTCTCGAGCGATGCGAGAGCGAGTTCGAACGATCTCGCGAGCCTTTTGCTGTTCACTTCAGAGAGCAGTACGGCGATGTCCACAGTCTTCCTCCGTATTGGATCCTCGTGAACTTGATGGACTTTGGCACGATGCTTCGTCTCTATAACGGGGCCTCACCGGCAATCAGAAACAAGCTATCCGGTGATTTGGGCGTCTCGTCTCGGGTCCTAAAGTCCTGGCTTGTTGCCATCAACACCGTGCGAAACATCTGCGCGCATCATGGCCGCCTCTGGAACAGGGGCATTGGTACCAGGCCGATTATTCCTGCAGCGGAGAAGGACCCTGAGTGGCACGAGCCGTTCAAGGTACGGTCGGACAACATGTTTGGCATTCTGACCATATTGAGCTACCTGCTCGATAGGATCGCTCCGGAGACTTCCTGGCGCGAGAGGCTCTTCAGGCTACTGAAGAACCTGAATGACGATGAGCTGAGACGCATGGGGTTCGTTGAGGGATGGCACGAATGCCCGATCTGGAAGCGTCATTCGGTTGTCAGGAAATGCGATGGTGCCTGCTGATATGATCGCCGCTCATACATATGCATGGAAGGAGCGCATGCGGCAGAGAAGAACCTTGAGGGCTGCGAGATCATTGACTTTGACCTTGCGAGTCCTGTGGACCCCGCGGTGGTCGATCGGATTGCCGCCTGTCCGTGGAATGCCGGCGTTCATCTTGCTTTCGAGCTGCGGGACGGCGGGCACTTCTCGGCGGGTGACCGCCTCGTTGTTGCGATCGTGGACGGCGAGATCCAGGCGTTTGCGACGCTTGCCGCAGCGGGCGCGATTCTCGGTGACGCTCGCGGCCCATGGGTCGGCTTCGTGTATTGCTGGCCGGAGGCGCGCGGTCACGGCCTTACCAAGGCCGTCGTGAGCCGCTCCTGCGAGCTGGCACACGAGGCGGAGAATGGGAGCGTGTTCGTCGCCTCTGCTCGCGACAGCCTTGGCCTCTATCGTGCCTGCGGTTCCGAGGAGCGCGAGGCTGCGCAGGCCCCTTGGGGCGAGGAGATTGTGGTCTGCGAGCGGACGCTTTAGGCTGCGTCCGTTTGCGACTTTACCGCCAAATCTTTACCGCCACTGTCGGTAAAGTCCCTTGCCACCAAGATTATTCTAAATAGAATAATTCTGTAGAGAATAATCTTTGGCAAGAAGGGGGCCGACCATGCGCATCTTCGTAGATCGAGACGCAGAGCTTCGAGCCCTCGAGCGCGAATATGTGCGCGAGGGGTCCTCCTTCGTTGTTGTCTACGGCCGTCGTCGCGTGGGCAAGACGGAGCTCATCTCCCAGTTCATTCGCGACAAGCGTGCCCTCTACTATCTGGCGACGGAGGAACCCGAGCTCCAGAACCTCGAGAGCTTCCAGTCCGTGGCGGCCGACTTCCTCCAAAGCGACCTGCTCCGCACAGCGCGCGTCTCGCGGTGGGAGGACGTCTTCCGCGAGATCGCTCGCGCGTGTGGCCCTGCAGGTGAGCGCGCGGTCATCGTTATCGACGAGTTCCAGTACCTCGGCAGGGCAAACCCCGCCTACCCGTCGATCTTCCAGCGCGTCTGGGACACGATGCTCAAAGACGCCAACGTCATGCTCATCCTCTGCGGCTCGCTCATCTCGCTCATGAGGGACCAGGTACTCTCTGAGGAGAGCCCGCTCTATGGTCGCCGCACGGCTCAGATCAGGATGGGCCAGATTCCGTTTTCGCACTATCGTGAGTTTCTGCCGGGGCGTTCGACGCGCGAGCTCGTGGAGCGCTACGCCGTGACCGGGGGCGTTCCCAAGTACATAGAGCTCTTTGAGGACGAGAAGGACGTCTACTCGGCAATCTCCTCAAACGTCCTCGACCGCAGCGGCTTTCTCTACGACGAGCCGAACTTCCTGCTGCAGCGTGAAGTTCCCGACGTGGGAACCTATTTCGCCCTCATCCGCGCAATCGCTGGGGGAGCGCACCGTCCCAATGAGATCTCTCGTGACTTTGGCCTGAAGCAGACGAGCCTGGGCAAGTACCTCAAGACCCTCATCGACCTTGACGTCCTTGAGCGCGAGGTGCCCGTCACTGAGGGCAACCCTAACAAGAGCAAGAAGAGCCTCTATCGGATAAAGGACAACTTCCTCCAGTTCTGGTTCCGGTTCGTGCTGCCCAACCTGAGCTACCTGGAGACGGGCCGCACGTCAGCGGTAGAGAGGCGCATTCGAGACCACTTTATCGATGGTCACGTGGCGTACGTGTACGAGGACGTTTGCCGCGAGTGCCTATGGGAACTGACGGATTCTGGCGAGCTGGGCTTTGTGCCGGAGCGCGTCGGCCGCTGGTGGTCGGGGAGCGACGAGATTGATGTTGTTGGCCTGAGCGCGGGCGAGAAGTGCGCCGTCTGGGGCGAGTGCAAGTTCTGGAAGGACCCCGTCGGCGCGAATGTCCTGCGAACCCTGGAGGAGAAGGTGGCACGCGTCCCGTGGGAGAAGGACGCGCGAGTGGACACCTTCGCGATCTTCAGCGCGAGCGGCTTCACAGATGAGCTGCGGCGGATTGCCGACGCGCGGGGTGACGTGCTGCTGGTGGACGACTCGGGGTAGGGTTCGCTACCGGCTAACGACCCACGTGCCGCCGCGGGTGGCACCCTCGCGGCGAAGCTTGTCCTCCTTGCGAAGGCTCGCTACCAGGCGTTCTGCGGAGCGCTTTGAGCAGCCAAGAAGGTTGGCGAGCTCCGCGACCGTCCCCTTGGGGTTCGCCGAGAAGTATGCGAGGGCTTGTCGAGCGCGGCTTTCATCCTCAGTTTCCGGCAGCGAGAAGGGCAGCAGAGCGTCGCGAATGACCTGCAGCATGAACGTGACAAAGCGCTCTGAGGATCCTGCGGCGTTGGACTCCGCCAGCACGCGATAGTACTCATGCTGCCGCTCGCGAATGACGCTCTCGACGGGAAGCCATGCGAGGGCGGGCCTCCAGCGCGAGAGCAGCAGCGTATGCCAGAGCCTTCCCGTACGTCCGTTGCCGTCTGTGAAAGGATGGATGAACTCGAATTCGTAGTGGAAGATGCACGAGACGAGAAGTGGGTGCAGATCGGTTGCGGCGAGCCACTCGAAGAGGTCAGACATGACCTGTGGAACGTAGTTCGCCGGCGTGCCGGCATGGATGAGGGTTTCTCCGTCAAAGACCCCGACGTCACCCGAGCGGAAGCAGCCAGCATGCTCGATAAGCCCGTCCATCATGACGCGATAAGCGCGCAGGAGGTCGTTCAGGCTCAGCGGGTCGAGGGAGTCGATGAGCTCGTAAGCCCTCTTTGCATTCTCTACCTCGAGGATGTCCCTTGCGGGTCCGAGGACGCGCTTGCCGTCCATGATGGCGGTCACGGCTTCCTCGGAGAGCGTGTTTCCCTCGATCATGAGAGACGAGCGGATGGTGTGGATGCGCAGCTCGCGGTGGAGGGTCGGGCTTGTGCCGAGGCCTGAGGCGGGGTGCAGCATGCCCACGAGCTCTGCGATCTCCATGCAGAGGTTGTCAATCTCCGGCGTTCTCTCAAAGGGCGGCTCGTATCCCATGCGACCTCCTTTTACCGCCATTATTTTACCGCCAATGGCGGTAAAACGGAATGCGGGATGCAGGACGTGAGGGCGGCCGGCAGCCCATCTGTCAACGCTCCCGTCACGCCACGGAAACACGGGTAGGGCAAAGTTAACCTTTGTGTAGCTGAAACTACCCGCGCCCCGTCGAGAGGCCCTCCATGTTTGACTTCTTCATGTCCGCCATCACCGCCCTGAACGACAACGTGCTGTGGGGCGTCCCCATGGTCGTGCTGATGCTCGGAACCGGCGTGTTCCTGCTCTTCATCACCCGCGGCGTCGTGTTCTCGCACTTCAACGTCGTGATGCGCTACACCACCAAGACGCTCTTCCAGCGCCAGGACAAGTCCGAGGCGGGGGAGGGCACCATCTCGCCCTTCCAGGCGGTGTGCACCGCGCTCGCGGCGACGCTCGGCACCGGCAACATCGTGGGCGTGGCGCTCGCGGTGGCCACGGGCGGCCCGGGCTCGATCTTCTGGCTGTGGCTCTCCGCGCTGGCTGGCATGGTCATCAAGTTCTGCGAGGTCACGCTCTCGGTGGCCTACCGCACGCGCAACGAGCGCGGCGAGATCGTGGGCGGCCCCATGTACTACATCTCCCTCGGCTTGGGCAAGACCTGGCTCGCGATGCTGTTCGCCGCCTTCGGCTTTCTTGCGTCCTTCGGCATCGGCGCGAGTGTGCAGGCCAACTCCCTCGCCGGCAGCGTGAACGCCACCTTCGGGGTGCCGCTGCCCGTCATCGGCGCCGTCGTGGCGCTGCTCGCGGGCCTGGTCCTCATCGGCGGCATCACCCGCATCGCGCAGATCACCGAGAAGCTCGTGCCCTTCGCGGCCATCTTCTACCTGCTCGGCGCCGCGGCGGTGCTCGTGGTCAACGCCGGGCAGATCCCCGCCGCGATCGCGCAGATCTTCCGCGACGCCTTCACCGGCACGGCCGCCACGGGCGGCTTCCTGGGCGCCACGGTCATGTACGCGTGCCGCGTGGGCATGTCGCGCGGCGTGTTCACCCACGAGGCGGGCATGGGCTCGGCGCCCATCGCGCACGCCTCCGCCGACACCGACCACCCCGCCCGCCAGGGCCTGTGGGGCACCTTCGAGGTGTTCTTCGACACCATCGTCATGTGCACGATCACGGGCCTCGTGATCATTACCTCGGGGCTGTGGCACGCCGACCCCATGATGTCCGAGGGTGCCATGAGCTCGGCGGCCTTTGGGCAGAGCATCCCCGGCGGCCAGTACATCGTGACCGTGGGCCTCATGCTCTTCGCGTTTGCCACACTCATCGCGTGGTACTACTACGGCGAGAAGTGCGTGGAGTACCTCTTCCGCAAGAGCCGCGCCCAGCGCGTGGCCGTGCGCGTCTACCAGGTTGCCTACGTCGCCATGGTGTTCGCCGGCTGCGTGACCAACCTCGACGTGGTCTGGGAGTTCGCCGACTGCTTCAACGGCCTCATGGCGATCCCGAATCTCATCGCGCTGATCGCGCTCTCTCCTGTGATCCGTCGGCTAGCGGCGGACTTCTTCCGCGACCCCGACCGTCGTCGCCCGCGCGACACGGACTACAGTGGGATGCTGGTGTTTAGGGATAAGTGAAGCGGTCTTTCACTGCTGACTATTCTGCAATTCTCTTTGCAAGAATACGCAACAACAAAGATGTCAGTGTGAGAAGCTAGAATTAGAAGTCAAACGTAGGCAATCGCCGAAGGATACTGATATGAGTTGTTATGTCTCTCATCATTCAGAGATTATTGGTTCTGAGCTCAGAAGCTGTATTTCCATGAGATACAAGAGGGTAACTAAGGCGATAAATCGAGAATTCTGGCAGAGTGAAAGCGAAACAGCCCATTCCATCTATGTGGGTTCTTACGGGCGTGGAACTGCTACAGATGCCAGCGACATTGATATTCTGACCGTTCTTCCAAAGAGCGAGTATGAACGTTATGACGCATATAGGGGAAACGGTCAGTCACGATTGCTTCAGGCGGTAAAGAGCTCTATTCAATCGACCTTGCCCTCAACTTCCGTTCGTGCAGACGGACAAGTAGTTGTGATGAATTTTAGCGATGGAATGAAATTCGAAATACTTCCTGCCTTTATGGATGTTGATTGGAGGGGTGCCGAAACTTACTCATATCCAGATAGCAATATGGGAGGCAATTGGCGCTCAACCAATCCAAAGGCTGAACAACTTGCGATGAAAGAAAAAAACAAGGCATCTAATGGGCTGCTGTTTGATACCTGCAAGCATATTCGAGCAGTGCATAACGAGCGCTATTCCAGCTATACGCTTTCGGGAATTGTGATTGATAGCTTTGTTTACAAGACTATTGGAAATTGGTGCTGGGCGTCCGGGCCTTCGACTTCACCGAAGGGGACATACGAGAAGGCACTCCTTGACGAGTTCAATTCGCTGTCAGTATTTGGATACTGTAACTTTGAGCTTCTCGCTCCGGGTAGCGGCCAGAGAGTTGATGTTTCGAATAGTGTTGAGTGTCTCGGTAAAGTTCTGAAATATATGTCCTAGATTAGGGGATGAAATGATGGAATCGAGCACTGAGCAGAAAGAGCGTCTACGCTCTCAAATAAAAGAGGCATATTGCAAGGCGCTATATACATATACAGCTCAACACAAGGATGCCAACTTGAAAGATGATGGATTCAAAGCGCTGTCAGTTGCTCAAATCGTTTTGACCTCGGTATCTTCTATTGGCTTTATCAGCATGTTGATAAGTTATCAACATGTCGCAACTGTATTGGCGGGCCTGTGTTCGGTCGTATCTTTGGCGTTGAATATGTACGCAAGGGGAAAAGACTATGCAGCAGAGATTAAGGCGCATCGATCAGCGGCAGATGAATTGTGGCCAGTATTACAAGATTATGTTTCACTGCTAACTGATTTTGACGACTTGGATACCGAATCTATTCGGGAGAATCGAAAAGGACTGCAGGATAGACTTGAGTCAATATATAAGAGAACACCTGCGACGAGTCCAAAAGCATATCGGTTGGCGCAAAAAGCTTTGAAGCAAGAAGCAGAGCAGTCCTTCGAAATTGGGGAGTGCGAGAGTTATCTCCCCATTGGAATAAGAGGTAATGCTGATAAGACCACATCGTGATGGAATTATGCCGTGCTGCTCTTACGAAACGTACGCAGCTGGCAGAGTTGAGTCGTAACAGCGGATTGAAAAACGAGCGGTTGGCGTTGCGGTAGAGGCGCCTCGGGAGCGACGGGGTGCTCGAATCAGGCTCGATGACGAGCCGCTTTTTCTCTTGTCTTGTGTAGCTCCGACTTTTCAACATGTCTGGTCCCTGTGGGATAATGGTTGCATTGTGTTGTTAACCGTCACGGCTTGTGCCGGATTGGATGTGCGTCAATGCCGACTCTCAACTGGATGGGCAAGGAGAAGGTGGTCAACCATCACCGCGACGTCCCGTATCGCGTGCTCGAGCGCGTGCCCGAGAAGGGCGTGCTCGACAGCCAAGGCTCGGACTGCGGGAACATGGTCATCCACGGCGACAACCTCGAGGCGCTGAAGGCCCTGCTGCCCGAGTACGAGGGGAAGGTCGACTGCATCTACATCGATCCGCCGTACAACACCGGCAACGAGAACTGGGCATACAACGACAACGTAAACGATCCACGAATAAAGAAGTGGTTCGGAGAGGTCGTAGGTAAAGAGGGTGAGGATTTCTCCCGCCACGACAAGTGGCTGTGCATGATGTACCCGAGGCTCCAGCTTCTGAGGAAGTTGCTTGCTCCGACTGGTGCCATCTTCATCAGTATTGACGACAACGAGCAGGCAAACCTCAAGATGCTTTGCGATGAAGTGTTTGGACAGAGGAACTTCATCGCGGACATCATCTGGCAAAAGCGAACCTCACCTGATGCCAGAAAACGTATGAGCAACGGGCACGAATACATCCTTCTGTACTCAAAGGATGCCACCGACCTCACACGCGTTCTAAACCTGATGCCTCTCGATGAGGAGGATGCTCGGAAATATAAGAATCCAGACAATGACCCTAAGGGGCCATGGGTTTCTGTCGATTTTACCGCTCAGGGTTTCAGACCGAACCAGATGTACCAGATTGAAACTCCTTCCGGAAAGCTGATTGGCCCACCGGAAGGTCGATGCTGGAAGAACCTGCAGTCTGTTTACGAGGAGCTGCGGGCGGAAGGCCGTCTTTGGTTCGGAGAGTCGGGCGACGGCGTTCCCAGGCAGAAGAATTACCTATGTGACAAACCTGGCAAGACATCTTGGACTTGGTGGACCAATGGAGAGGTCGGGCATACTCAAGAGGCCACCCAAGAGCTTGCCGTCATATTGGGGAAGGCCGTCTTTGATTATCCGAAGCCTGTGCGCTTAATTGAACGCATCTTACAGCTCGCCACGAAGCCTAATTCGATCGTGCTTGATTCCTTTGCTGGTTCAGGCACAACTGCACATGCGCTGATGAAACTTAACGAGGAGGACGGCGGCCATCGTCGCTTCATACTCGTTGAGCTGAGCGACTACGCGGACACGACTACCGCCGAGCGCATTCGTCGCGTCATCGCGGGCTACGGCGAGGGGAGCAACGCGGTCGAGGGAATCGACTCCGGCTTCTCCTACTACGAGCTCGGCCCTGCGCTCTTCCGGGGCGACGGGACGCTGAGCCCGGACGTCACGCGCGCAGACCTCGCCCGCTACGTGTGGGCGACCGAGACGCGCGCACCCTACGAGGACCTCACGGACGAGCACCCCTACCTCCTCGGCGAGCACGCGCAGGCGGTCTACTACCTCGCCTGGGAGCCCGGCGAGGAGACCGCGCTCACCTACGATCTGCTACGGGGCCTCCCGCACAAGGGCACGCCGACCGTGATCTACGCGGACCGCTGCGCCATCGCGCCCGAGCGCCTTGACGAGATG
This sequence comes from Thermophilibacter sp. ZX-H3, assembly GCF_052599055.1. Classification (NCBI taxonomy): domain Bacteria; kingdom Bacillati; phylum Actinomycetota; class Coriobacteriia; order Coriobacteriales; family Atopobiaceae; genus Thermophilibacter; species Thermophilibacter sp. ZX-H3. The sequence goes on from NZ_JBQXES010000005.1 coordinate 65,840, forward strand.
GGCGTCGTCTTCAAGCGCGTGCCCGACCAGATAGCGAGGATCTAGCCATGGAGCTGAAGCATTACCAGAAAGAAGTCCTCAAAGAGGTCGGGCGCTTCGCGAGGACGTACGCGATGACCAGGGACGCGGCGACGGCCTACGGCGTCTTCATGAACGCGGTAGGGCTCACGCCCGGGCAGGGCGGGGTCGAGCGCTACCGCGACGACCTCAGCGGCGCGCCGAAGGTGTGCGTAAAGGTGCCCACGGGCGGCGGCAAGACCTTCATCGGCGCGAGCGCCGTGCGCGTTCTGACCGAGGCGCTGCCCTCGGCCGCCAACGTCGTGGTGTGGCTCGTGCCGAGGCGCGAGATCCTGTCGCAGACGCTCAGGAACTTCCGCAACCCCGAGCACTTCCTGCGCATGGCGCTCGACCGCGACTTCGGCGGGCGCGTGGAGGTGCTCGACAAGGAGGACGGCCTGCGCGGACGCTCGTTCACCGCGTCGACCGTCAGCGAGCAGCTCACGCTCTTCGTGCTCTCCTACGACTCGTTCAAGAACAAGGACGGGCGGCGCGCCTACGCGGAGAACTCGGCGCTCGCCGGCCTCACGGCGTTCCAGCGAGACGCCGGCACGGCGGTGGATGTGGAGGGCGCCGACGACACCGCGCTCATCACCGCGCTCGCGGGCACGAACCCGATCGTGATCGTGGACGAGAGCCACCACGCGCGCTCGAAGCTCTCGCTGGACATGCTGCGCAACCTAAACCCGCGCTTCGTGCTCGAGCTCACGGCGACGCCGGCCAGGGGCGCGAACGTGATCGCGCAGGCGACCGCGCGCCAGCTCAAGCGCGAGGAGATGGTGAAGCTCCCCGTGGTGGTGTACCGCCGCCCCGACAAGCGGACGACCATCGCCGACGCCGTCACGCTCCAGCGCAGGCTGGAGGCCATCGCCGAGCAGGACGAGAGGAGGACCGGGCGCTACATCCGCCCCATCGTGCTCTTCCAGGCCGAGCGCCGCGGCGCCGAGGGAGCCGAGACCTACCAGAGGCTCAAGGAGAAGCTCGTCGAGGGCGGCATACCGCCTGAGCAGATAGCCGTGCGGACGGGCGACGTGGACGAGATCGGCGGGGCCGACCTCATGGGCCGCGAGTGCCCGATACGCTTCATCATCACTGTGGAGGCCCTCGCCGAGGGCTGGGACTGCCCCTTCGCCTACGTGCTCGCCACCGTGGCCAACAAGAGCTCGCAGGTGAGCGTGGAGCAGATCGTGGGACGCGTGCTGAGGCAGCCCCACGCGGCTCGCGCGGGGGCGCGCAGCCTCAACATCGCCTACGTGCTCACGGCGTCCGCGGACTTCGACGCGACCCTCACGCAGGTGGTCGACGGCCTCAACGGCGTGGGCTTCTCGCGCGAGGACGTGGAGACCGCCGGGACGTCGCCTGCGACGCCCGCGCAGCAAGACCGGATCGACTTCCCGGACGAACCGACAAGCGGCTCCGAGGGTGGCGAGGAAGACGGCCTCGACCTCGAGGGGCCCGACCTGACCGTGCCCGATGGCGCTGGCGGCGCCACCGGGCCCGCGTCCGTGGACGACATCATCGGCACCTCCGAGCGCGTCGAGGAGCGCTTCGAGGAGGAGGCCGGCTCGGATGGCGCCGGCACCCTGCTCGGCGGCCTGGGAGGGGGATCCAACGTGTACCGCATGCGCGAGGCGGTCGCTGACTCGGTGAGGGAACTGACCATCCCGCAGTTCGTGATTCGCGTGGACGGGGGTCTGTTCACCGACGACGAGACGTGGAAGCCGCTCGACCGCGAGGACCTTCTCGCGGACTTCAGGCTGTCCAAGTACGGCATCGAGGACGTGAAGGTCGACCCCGGCACGTTCTCCGAGGCGCGCGAGGTCGACCTCGCCTCGGACTCCGACGAGTACCGCATCCGCTGGCTCGAGGACGACGTCAGGAAGAACATGGCGATGCTCTTCGCCAACATGTCCGACGAGGGCAAGCGCGAGAGCCTGAAGGCGCTCGTCCTTCAGGCGATGTCGTCACAGTTCAAGAACACCTTCGGGAGCGCCCAGCTCACGGGCTACATCGCCCGCGTGGTGGACGACATGGAGTCGCCAGTCGTGGACGCGTGCCTCCACAGCGTGGGCGGCGTCGCACGCGCCGTCATGGACGCCGTGCGCGTGCTCGCCGACGACTTCTGCGAGGATCGCTTCGGCAAGCTCCTCTCGCGGGGCGACGTGCGGCTCGAGCCGTCGTACCGGCTCCCCGAGTCGTTCGTACAGGCGAGCCCGATGACCAGCTACGACGGGGCGCTCTACGAGGCCGAGGACGGGCGCGTCGACGGCCTTGAGCGAAAGATGGTGGACCTGCTCGCGAACAGCCGGCGCGTGAGGTGGTGGCACCGCGTGGTGGAGCGTAAGGCCGGCGAGTTTTACATCAACGGGTTCGTCAACCACTACCCGGACTTCCTCGCGCTCACGTACGACGGAGCGCTCATGGCCATCGAGACCAAGGGCGAGCACCTTGGAGAAGATGCCAAGCGAAAGCTGAGGCTTGGCACGAGATGGGCCGACAAGGCCGGCGACGGGTTCCGGTACTTTATGGTGTTCGAGCACGAGGCGCCGGATGCGGATAACGCGTTTACGCTTGCGGAGTTCGGGTCGGAGATGTTGGGATAGGCAGGGAGGACTGTTGGCGATAAACCAGCTTGAAAAGGGCATCTTCCTTTCCCTGTTCAACAGGGGTGGATACGTGCTCGACTTCTCCACCAACGACTTCGACAACTTCACGCTTATGAGCGTCGGGGTCGCTCTCTGCGAACGCTACCAGCTGTCCAAGGGGAAGTCTCTCACCGCCTATCTCAACGAATGCCCGGACGGAGATGCCCTCAAGCTACTAAACGACCTGCTTGAATACTACGAGCTTCACTATGAAGGCGAGTACACCAGGCCTGACGAGAACGGAAGCGGCTCATACAGTTCCGTTCGCTACTCCGCTGAGCATGCCCGATATTATCGCAAGGCTCGCGCTATCCTCGACCGGGAAAACGCTGGGCGCAATCCGTTTGAGGGGGCGTCCGAGTACCTCAAGGAACAGTTCTCCTCCGAGTACATGACTGCGCAGATCGACTCCCTCATGAATATGCGCGAGACAAACCCGACCGAGGCCATCGGGAAGGCCAAGGAGCTTGTGGAGAGTTGCTGCAAGACCATCCTCAAGGAGACCGGAGTCGAGGTTCCCAGCAGCTGGGATATGAATGAGCTGATTAAGGCAACTAAGAAGAAACTCGACATAGACACCGAGAGCGTTTCCAGCGATCTTCCCGAGGCCCAGACGGTTAAGAGAATTCTCGGGAGCCTCACCGGGCTTGTGGGAGGGATTGCGGAGTATCGGAATAGCTGGGGATCCGGCCACGGCAAGGCCTCTGACTTCGAGCCACTTTTCGTGCGCCACGCCAAGCTCGCGGTTGGTTCTAGCATCACCCTCGTCGAGTATCTGTGGGACACGTATCTGTGGAGGAAAGATACGGGGCGCCTGAACTAGATTCCAAGAAGATACTTAACGAATTATCGATCGAAACGAAGCTATATGCGGAGGTTCATAGTTTGAACGGACTTACCAATCGCCAAGAAAACGCGCTCGCCCGCATTTGGATGGCGCAGGACTCGTTGCCAGCTGACCTTACCGCCTGGAACATAAGTAACGACCTCATCGTGCTGCGCGATTGCGGAATGATTGACATGCAGACCGACATGAGCCACACCTTGGCATTCGTTCAGAGGCTCCTTCCCGGGGGGCGTGAGCATTACCAGAACGTTCGCAGAGAGCGAAAGGGTTTCGCCCACCTTCGAGATTCCGCGGACGAGCTAATCGGTCGCCTTGTCTCCGATTGCGACAGGGACGGCGGCGACATACCACCTGAGTGCTACGAAGATCGACTGAGCGATTATCAAGCCCTTAGCAGAAAGGGTCTGATAAAGGTTATGTGGGCGGATGACAAGCCCTATCACGTCCAAATCACGGATATGGGGCGAGAGTACGTTGAAGGGGATTTTCCTTTGGAGGCAGCAGTGAAGATTGAGAACAATCCTACGTTCAACAACGTGAACTATGGGCCCAGCGCAATGTCAAGCTCCAGCGCCACAGCCGAGACGAGCACCACCGTCACCTTGGGCATGACGATTCAAGCGCTCATCGACATGGACATCGAGGACAGCCTCAAAGAGGAGGCGGAGGCGGCACTCAAGGAACTTGATTGCGCTGCCAAGTCAAAGGACAAGACGGGCTTCGCAGAGAAGCTCGAGCGTGCCGCGAGCATAGCAAAGAGCGCCTCGACGCTTGCTGGCGTCATGCTGCCGTTCTTTCAGGCCGCAATCCAGAACTTGTTGAGCTAGCCGTACGCCTTACGCCTATCGTGATCACCATCAGCTGCCTCGACGTTTATTTATCCTCTTCACCCAAGTGGCAAGAGTTTCGACGTCAGTCTCAAATTCTTCGATTGTTGGCAGCATTGAAGGCGCCGCGAGCGGGTCGTCATGTGCCTCTGTAACCTTTGAGCACTTCGACATGTTTTCGTTGACTACCGAGATGTCTTCATCCGTTATGTCGTTTAGGTGCCTGAGGCTGTTAGTATGAACGGGTCTTTCTGCTCTGGAGACGACGCCTGCCAGAAGAACCTCCTCAACGGCTCTCTCCCATGCCGCGCGCAAACGGCTGTAGCATGAGGTTATTGCCCAAGCGAATTCGGCATCTGATTCGAACGCATCCGCCTTGCGCTTTCGTCTCAATTCCGCTGCGTCATTTCGAAGAATTGATACTCGTTCTTTTACTTTGCTGGCGCCCCACTCAAGTCCATCGCTAACAATGCCGGACAAGCTTCCCCTTTTGTCGATAGTTTTGTATTCAATCGCCGTTCCCGTACGGTCGGCGCATTCAGATAGGAGCATGCAGAAGAAGGGGTCGTGGGTAAACACGGTAATGGGGCGGGATTTTGCCTCTTCGACGATGCGGGACGCGACCACTTCTCTCCACTGGTGGTCGAGCGACGTCACGGGGTCGTCGAGGACGGCTGTTGACTTTCCCGGCAAAACGTCAAGGAGGGCGAAGAAACTTGCTAGGGCGACGATTTTCTGCTCACCCTCGCTCAGTACACTTCGCGTCTTCTCTTTGGAGCCATCGAGGGCTATCTGCTGGTAGTCCCTTCCTGACTTGACGCGAGAGGTGATGGATACACGCTGGTTCGAGGCCTTTAGCCTAGCCAGTTCAGAGGAGAATCGCTCCTGCATCTTCTCCACGATTTCCAACTTTGAAACCGTGGAAACCAGATTGGAAACCGAGCGGGAGCTGCATTCTTTTACTGCTTCTGACAAGGCGGTCTTGCGCTCTCTCCTCTCGGCATCAGCCCGCAATGGTATGGCGTTTTGGGCTATCCATGATCTGGCTTTGAGCATGATGAGCTCTACATTTTGCTGTGTGATCTTGCCTGGATCCAGATTCTCCTTGGCGATGCTTAAACGCTTGTCTAGGCTATCGATTTCCTTGCGGACATACCCTCCCGCACGGCTGACCGCATCGGACACTTTGCTCAGCGTGTGGTCGTCGGGACTATCTGCTAAATCTTTGATGCATTTAATTAGTTGGTCCATGGCATCGCGAGCGTCGGTTTCTGACAAGATGCCGACGGCCGACTCGTCGCCCTTGACCGCGGCGATGGCGCTTGAGAGTCGAGTGCGTATGCCCTCGAGAACCTCTTGGCTCTCTTTTAGATTCCTTTCCGCAGCTCCCGTGACGAATGTCTCGAACGAGTGTAGGCGGTGCATCGCTGTCTCACCAAGCGGCTGGTGGCATAGTGGGCAAAGCGCGCCCGGAGGCATTTCGGGGTATTTCGTCAAGGGATAGGCGATAACATTGGAGTAGTAGCGAGCCGCTTCCCAAAGAGCCTTCCACGCTTCACTGCCAACGCCTTCCAAACATGAGTCCTGCTTAACGAGCGAACTTGCCGCCTTGGACGCCTCTTCGGCCTCCGCCAGCTTCTTGGTCGCATTGGTGCGCTCATCAATATATGGGGCTTGGGTGCACAGATACAGGTTCGCCAGCCTTTTTCGCATTCCTTTGAGCTGCTCGAGTCGCCGCTCAATCTTTGGTATCTCTCTGGTGGGATCGGTTTCAATTAGTTGGGGCAGAGACTGTAGCCGCTTCGATTCCTCCTCGTTAAGCGTTGCCTTCGCGACGAGTTTGAATGCGTCTGCCTGTTTGTTGCAGGAAAGCACTTCGGTGATTTGTGGGGCGCGCCTGAGCTCAGAAGGAACGCTCGTTTCGCTGACCTCAAAGACCAGGGCATTGGCGGCTTGTTGGATTTTTACAGACACGGCGGTAATCAGCCGGGCAAAACGCTCCAGCGCAGAAATGATCGGTGGGGCATACAGCACCTCTCCGTCCCTGCCGCTCAGTTCTTGCAGTGCGCATGCGGAGTCAAAAAAAGCCACTTCCGGAAGCGATGGGTATTCGGCATCGCCTTCCGTCCAGGAAAGCTTTCTCCTGCTCCCGTCTATTGTTGCCTCGATGAGTACGGCTGTCTTTCCGTTCGCATCGAACACATTGGAGAGAATGGTTTCTGGACCCGATCGCGACGTGCTTGCGTTGCGGATGATTCTGCTGAATCCGGACTTTCCAGAGCCGTTGTTGCCGTAGACAACGGTAATGCCGATCGGGGACAAGCGAAGCTCTGAGCCAGGTGCTATCGCGTTGACCCCGCTTACCGCCTTGATGGCTTCCAAAGTAATCTCACGGTGAACAATCCCGGCACTTGCGAGATCTGTCGTCCTGAAAGGCTTTAGCTCTTCGGATTTCGCCACAACATCAAGCTCAATGTCGTGTGTCTTGCATACCTCTCGTGCCAGAGCGTTGACGTCTTCTTCCGAGAACTCACCCATCAGGGCAATATGCAGGGCATATGAGTACCATTCTGGTTGTTTGCCAAGCCATTGAGAGACAATTGTCTCTAAGGTCTTTTCCCTAGTTTCCAATGCCGAGTCCTTACACGCTGCTTCATAGATCTTAGATTTGACATTTTACTTGAGGAGCTGCCGCAATGGCCGCTGTGCGGCATGAAGCATAATGTTTTGTGACATCAGTCGATAATGCCCTTAACGATTAAGCATGAGCTATTGTTTACAGGGTGCCTGAACTCCGGGCGTAACCTGATGCACGCTGGGTGCAAAGCCAAGGAGATTATGGTCCTAAACATAGAAGGGGCGGCCCTTGATTGAGCAAGGAGCTTCGCGTTCTTCTCGCCCGCATCCACGCTCTCGACGTCTCCGTCGTGAATCCGCTACTCATGTCCTTCTTCGAGGACTATGTTGGCGATTCCCTCTCGCATGATGACTTCGCTTCCATGCTGAGGACCACGGAGAGCTACCTCTTCCGTCGCTCTGTGTGTGACGTCGCGACGAACAGCCTGAACAAGTTCTTCTCGTCCGTAATCGCACGGCTGAACGCGGTGCGGGACGACGGCGGCAACGTTCGCGAGGCCTACGAGGCGATTCTCCTGGGAGAGGAGGGGACGGCTCGACGCATGCCGAGCGACGCGGAGTTCGAGCGGGCGCTCAGGACGCGCGACTGCTACGCATTCAAGCGCGGCTTCTACCTGCTCACCACGCTCGAGAACAGCTGGCACGCGAAGGACCCGCTGGACTTCTCAGGCGGCAGCTTCTCCATCGAGCACATCATGCCGCAGAATGCGCTCAACAGTGCGGAGTGGCGCGAGATGCTCGGGGATGACCGCGAGCGCGTCTATGAAGAGTCCATCAACACGCTGGGCAACCTCACGCTCACGGCGTGCAACTCTGAACTCTCCGACGCGCCCTTTGCGGAGAAGAAGGCGCATCTCAAGGGCGGTTTTGACCAGGACTATCTGGTAATCTCCAAGGAGCTATAAGAACTAGACGTGTGGGACGCTAGCGTCACCTGCACTCACGCCGAGCGGCTGCCCGAGCGTGATTTCAAGGTCCTGACGCTCCGTAGTCGATTACCCTTTCAGGACTGATAATTGATACTCTATACAGGTGCTTATGAATGGGACGGGAATCGGGGTTTCATGACTAATATGAAGAAGCTGAAGATTGCACTAAGCGTTATTCTCTCTGCTCTGTTTGTCGCCCTAGCTGTTCTTCATGTAGTTTTCCCTAAGGCCAGCATTGACAGTACATTCATCGTTCTAATAATTATAGCCTTTATACCGTGGTTAATTCCCTATATAAAGGCTTTGGAGATTAGCGGTATCGGAAAAGTTGAGTTAATTGATAGGGAAACACATGAAAAAATGCAGGAAAATATACAGAATTTAAATCTTGAGACAGCTGAAGCGGACAATCTGACGGCTCAGAGGACTGATGGATCATTGGATGATATTGTCCAGAGCGATCCAAATCTTGCCCTAGTTACACTACGTATAGAGCTTGAAAAAACGCTACGAGCAATTGCTGAAAAGAACAATGTTCAGTTCAACAGGTATGGATTGGGCAAGCTTGCCAGTCTTCTGTACAATACCAATTTAATTAATACAGACGAGTATTCGCTCCTTCGAGACTTGATACCACCGCTTAACGGGGCCGCACACGGAGATATTGATAAATACTCTTTCGACTCCATTATTTGGACGCTGGAGCTCGGCGCGAAACTGCTTAACTCCATGAAGACGAGGCACGAGGTGTAGTGCCGGCATTATGTCCGTCATATCAGATGTGTTGAAAACAGTTTGCTGGATCGACTTTATCTTGCGGCCGAATACAGTGAGGTATAGATGGCGTTTTAAAAACGGCTGACATGGCGTAGAACACTACGTCAGCGAATTGCTTTGATAGTCATCTTTAACTTAATTGCTTTGAAAATGATGCAATTATGCAACCAGATTAAGGCTGCGGTTTCGGTAAACCGCGAGATGCTGCTGTTCTACTGGCGGCTGGGAAAAGACATTGCCGAGTTGCATGTCGAGAGTCGGTGGGGCTCGGGATTCTTCGAGACGCTGAGCAGGGATCTTAAGAAGGAGATTCCGGATGCCAAGGGCTTCTCGCCACGCAATCTTAGGTACATGAAGCGTTTCTACGAGCTGTTTCCTGTGGGCTCGGCAATTCTGTCACAAGTTGTGGCAGAATTGCCGCCCAGCGAGGGGCTGTTCTCAATCCCATGGGGCCATATCAGAACAATCATTGATAAGTGTCATGGCGACCGCGAGAAAGCGGAGTTCTACATCCGCAAGACCGTGGAGAACGGCTGGTCACGCGCCGTATTGCTCAACCATCTGGACAGCGGTCTCTATGAGCGTCAGGGCAAGGCGGTAAACAACTTTACGAGTGCGCTTCCCGCCCCGCAGGGCGACCTCGCTCGGGAGATCACACGCGACCCCTATCAGTTCGACTTTCTCGCCATTCGCGACGACTACGACGAGCGTGAGCTCAAGGATGCCCTGATGACCAATATCTCCCAGTTCCTGATGGAGCTGGGAATGGGCTTCGCTCTCCTCGGTCGGGAGTACCGTCTGGTGGTGGGGAAGACGGAACAGTGGATCGACCTTCTTTTCTACCACGCCGCACTTCAATGCTATGTGGTCATTGAGGTTAAGGCCACCGACTTCAGGCCGGAGTACGTGGGGCAGCTCGGGACCTACGTCGTGGCGGTCAACCACATCCTGAAGAGCGAGATTGATCAGCCAACGGTCGGGCTTCTTATCTGCAAAGGCAAAGGCAATGTGCTGGCACAGTACGCGGTGGAGGGCTCCAGCCAGCCGATCGGCATATCCGAGTACGAGCTCTCCAAGCTGATGCCGGAGGAACTTCGTGGCTCGCTTCTTACCATCGAGGAGATTGAAGCGGAGCTGCGCGGGTGAGTTGTCTCGTTTGACGTATTGTTTGAGGTGCCGTTTTGAGAGGGGCAACCATGCCAACACTTCGCGACTGCGTCTACGGCCAGGCGGTGGCCGATGCCCTGGGCGTGCCGTACGAGTTCCGTCCGCGGGGCTCGTTCCGCTGCATGGATATGGTTGGCCACGGGAGCCACAATCAGCCGGCGGGCACGTGGAGCGACGACACATCGATGGCGCTCGCGATTTGCGACAGCTACCGCGAGCTGGGACGCATTGACGTCGATGACATCCGCGAGCGCTTCGTGCGGTGGTATCGCGAGGGCGCCTACACGGTCGACGGGCTCTTCGACATCGGCAACGCCACGCGCGAGGCGCTCGAGCGCGGGCACGGCCTTGCGGGGGAGTGGGACAACGGCAACGGCTCGCTCATGCGCACGGTCCCGATCGCGTTCACCGACGCCACCGACGACGAGGTGCGCGCCGTCTCCGCGATCACGCACGCGCACCCTACGTCCACGGAGGCGTGCGTCGCCATGGTGCATATCGCGCGGGACCTCGCCGCTGGCGCGAGCCCGGCGGACGTGGCGGGTGACGTCGCCGCGCGTCCCGTGGACGACATCCGCTCCGGCGGCTTCGTGCGCCACACCTTCGACGCGGCGCTCTGGTGCCTGGCCAACACGACGAGCTACGCCGAGTGCGCGCTCGCCGCGGTGAACCTCGGGGACGACACGGACACCACGGCCGCCGTCGCCGGCGCACTCGCGGGCATCGTCTACGGCGTCGAGGGGATCCCTGCCGAGTGGCTAAACAAGCTGCGGGGCAAGGACATCATTGAGGCGTGCCTATTCTGAGAGACGTGCTTGTTTTTTTCGACATGCGTGTGTTTGCTCGGTTGTTTTGTTTTGCTCAGAAAAGTTGAGTCAAAAGTTTTGAGTCAACTTTTCTGAGCAAAGGTCATCGTGTGCTAGGCCTCTGCTATACTGCTATACAAATGTGAGGTGATGAACATGCCAGGGACAACCGCAGCGCCGTTGGCGCGTCAGATGCAGATGAACACGCGCATAGACGCGACTCTCAAGGAGGCCGGGGACGCCGTGCTCGCACGGCTTGGCTACTCGCCGTCCGCGGCGGTGCGCGGGCTCTGGCAGTTTGTGGTGGACCACCAGGATGACGCCGCGTCCGTGCGCAAGGTCATCGAGCCCGGTGCGGCTTCTGCGCTCTCTGACGAGTCGGCTCGGAAGGCATCCGCGATTACCAGCCTGCGTTCCCTGTACGCACAGACGGCCCACGAGCTCGGCATCCCCGGAAGCGACGGGGCGGACATCCCATCCTGGGACGACCTCCGCGAGGACTGGTATGACGAGCGCCTGGACAGGGAGGCGTAGATGTCACAGCCTTCGCGCGTTCTTCTCGATACCAACGTCTGGCTCGACGCGTTCGACGGGGCACGTCCGCGCTCCCGCGAGGCAAGCGAGCTGATCGACGTCTGCGTGCGCAAGGGGATTGATCTGCTCTACGCGGTTGGCACGTCGAAGGACGTGTTCTACCTCGTGGGCGCCTCGCTCAAGCGTCAGGCACGGACAGCGGGTACGGCGCTCTCCGAGGGCCAGGCCCGCGCCATAGCCGCGTACGCCGCGGCTTGCGTCACCAACATGGACGAGATCGCGACGGCCGTGGGCGCCGATTCCTCAGATGTCTGGCTCGCGCGAAAGTACCAGCGCATCCACGCGGACTTCGAGGACTGCATGGTGCTGGCGGCAGCCCAGCGTGCGAAGGCCGACTATCTCGTGACCAGCGACGAGGCGCTCCTGCGTCACGCTCCTGTGGCGGCGCTCTCAGTGGACGGCTTTCTTGCGCTGGTGGGAGAGTAGGCGCGTTCGGAAAGGCTATGGAGATGAGTAGGGGACAAGAGCGGTCGAGGCAGCGTCTGGCGCAGATCGTCGAGCCGACCGACGGCGAGAAGGCCGCGGCAAGGGCCGCCCAGACGTTCGGGCGCTCCTACGCGCACGACAGCACGGCGCTCGGGGTGGCCGCCTTCGCCCTGGTCTTCCTCATCGTCTTCGCCATCGTCATCGTGACGCTCGTCGACGGCGTCTTGCATGGCGAGTTCGGGAATCAGGACGTCACGTGGCTCGCCGCGATCGGCGGCTCCGTGTTCGTCGTGTTTGCCGTGCTAGTGGTCGTGTCGGTTCTTGTCGCGCGCCACCATTACCTGCATCCGGTCAAGAGCGACGTGTTCGCTGCCGGCGGGCGCCTGTTCCATACCTCGTTCATGCCGGACAAGGAGAAGAACGGGGACGGCCGCGGAATCGTCCGCATCGACGTCGTCGACATCGCGGAGTGCGCTGGGTTCCACAACCGGAAGGACAGGACGGTCTGGATCCTCCCGAGTCCTGACGCGCGCATCCATGACGTGTGGCGGCGCGGTAAGCGATGGGAGGACGAGCGCGAGCTGTGCCTCGCCCTCCTGGAGAAGGGGATCCCGAGCGGCGCGGACACGGACCCGTTCTTTGGCGTGGACGAGCAGTACCGGGGCTTCCTCGAGCGAATCGGCGTGCGGATAGAGGAGACGACCGAGCCCGTCGACTTCCTGGCCGGTACGTGGTCGCTGGTGGACGACTTTCATGATTGGTAGTCGCACGGTAGCGCTGGGCTTCACGGGCCAGGGAGTTGCTTTTGGGCCCGTTTTGTGTTGAGGGCGGGCGCTTTTCGGTCGCGCCCAGTGAGCCGCTTTTCTCGAATAAAAAAACGAGAAAAAATAAAATAACGAAAGCGGATAAAACCACGATTTCGGTTATGGGGGGCTTCTGGCTGGGAATCGCAAGGCGCTGCTTGCGTCGAGGGACCGAGGTGTGACAGCCTTTTTCGGTATTGAGCGAGATTTTTCGGTATAGTTAACGGTATTTTTAGCCAAATTACGGTATCGAAGGTAAAAGAACGGTATAGAGATACGGTTTTACGGTATATTTACGGTACCGAGAAATAACCAACCTTGGCGGTGGTCACTATGCCGGAGTCCCTTAACCAGCTAATCCAAAACGTCCTCTCTATGCGTTGTGAGACGCAGACCATTGAGGTGAAGGCTGCCGCACAGGGCGCTCCGCGTATATATGACACGCTCTCCTCGTTCTCGAACCAGGAAGAGGGTGGCGCCATCGTCTTTGGAATCGACGAGGCGAATGGCTTTGAGCTGTGCGGTGTTTACGACGCCCAGGCGCTGCAGAAGAGCGTCGTCGAACAGTGTCGCGAGATGGAGCCGCAGATCCATCCGTTCATTCAGACTGGCGAGCTGGACGGCAAGACGATTGTCGTCGCTCACATTCGCGGTCTCATGATGGGGGAGCGTCCTGCGTACCGGCGCACGTCGGGCATGCTCAAGGGGTCCTACGTGCGCGTTGGCGATGCTGACGAGCGCATGACCGACGCCGAGCTGTACGAGATTGACGCTTTCAAGAAGGGTGTCTCCGACGATGTCTCGGTACATCCCGACGCCACGCGTGACATGTTCGACGCCGACTCCACGGCCCGATACATCCTCGACGCCCGAAGGGATCGTCCCCGCCTCGAGGGTCGCAGCGACGATGATGTGCTCCGCCTCACGGGGGTCCTGCGCGATGACGCCCCGACGCTTGCGGGAATGATGACGCTTGGCGATTACCCCCAGAGGCTCTACCGAAACTGCTGCATCACCGCGGTCGCCGTGGCGGGGGAGCATATGGGCACCGGCGAGGAGGGCCAGCGCTTCCTGGATAACCGGACCATCGAGGGTACCATCCCACAGATGCTGGAGGACGCGTGGGCATTCGTTGCTCGCAATGTTCGTGTCTCGTCCGTCGTGAGGGGCCTCAAGCGCGACAACGTCCCGGAGTACCCGGAGGTCGCCGTGAGGGAGATGATTGCGAACGCCCTTGTCCATAGGGACTATGGCCCCTATGCGATAGGCACTCCTGTCCGTCTGGTTGTGTACTCCAACCGGATCGAGTGCGTCAATCCCGGCGGCATCTTCGGCGGAAACAGCGTGGAGGCTTTGGGCCGGGAGAGCCTCCCAACGAGAAACCCCACGCTCATCTCCCTGCTCGAGATAACGCATGACGTGGAGAACCGGCACTCGGGGATTCCCGCGATGCGCGATGCGATGCGCGCCGCGGGGCTCAGGGAGCCGGAGTTCGCGGAGCGCAGGGGCACGTTCATATGCACGCTCTATGGCGGGAGTGCCGAGAAGAACGATGGGGTCGTTGCCGACGAGGAGCGAATCCTCGAGTTCTGTCGCGAGCCCCGGTCCAGGGAGGAGATCGCGGAGGAGCTCGGGATTCAGGTTGAGACCGCTCGACGCACGCGCATCCTACCGCTGGTGCGTGCGGGAAAGCTCGCGCTCACTATGCCGGACGTCCCGAGGAGCAAGTTCCAGCGGTATGTGAGGGTAGGGTAGGTTCCTCTGCGATGTTTTAGGACAGCACAAGCTGGCTCATGGGCAAACGAGTCCGTCCCGGCAGGGGGGAGAAGTGAAAGTCTATCTCGTCCGACGGGAATCCGGCTGCTCCTGATTGCCTCTCATCTCAAATACAAAAACGAGAAATAATAAAAAACGAAAACGGATAAAAAAACGAAAACGGAGCCCTCGACGCGAGGAGTCGCCATGAGGAAGGTCAACCCGTTCAAGCCGACCGCGGGTGCGGAGTCCCCAGTCTTAGCAGGTCGTGATGCGGTTCTCGATGACTTTGAGATTGGACTGGAAGAGGGCGTCGGCGCTCCCGGCAGGCTCATGCGCATTACCGGCCCAAGGGGCTCGGGCAAGACCGTTCTTCTCACTGAGCTGGGCGATATAGCCCGGCAGCGCGGCTGGCGCGTTGTGGACGTGACGGCGGCGGAGCACCTTCCCCAATTGATTCGTCGTTGCCTCGAGAAGACGGACAGCGTTGACTACTCGGTAGAGCTTGATCTCATGGTCGTAAAGGCGAAGGCCCAGAAGGACGAGCCTCACAGACCCGAGGACATCTATGAAGCCTTGGAGCGCGTCGCCGGCAATATGACCGAGAAGGGCAAAGGCCTGCTCGTGACGATTGAGGAGATTCAGGACGCCTGCGTTGGGGACGTTCGCGAGATTGCCGTAGCGATTCAGCATCTTATCCGGGAGCGTCGCAACATCGCCTTTGTCTTTGCTGGGCTGACTGCGGGAGTGATGAATCTGCTGGGGGAGGACGGGCCTACGTTCTTGAGGCGTGCGTACCCGGAAGAGCTGGACACCATTCCAGTAGACGAGGTCAAGACAGCGCTCTGGGCAACGTTCGAGAAGAACGGCGTCCGGATTGACGAGGGCGCACTCGCAATGGCCGCTGACTCGACTGCGGGATACGCTTATCTCATTCAGCTAGTGGGCTACAACGTCTGGCGTGCTGCGCAGGTCCGTGCCGGTATGGAATTCGAGCCATCACAGCGAAGGATGTCGAGAAGAGCGTTGTCGCCGCGCGGCGGGAGTTCGAACGGACGGCACTCGAAACGGCAGTTGCCTGCATTCCAAAGACGGCCCGGACTGATGTTGGTCAAGCAAGGATCTGGGCGGCCTACACGAGGCGCACCAGCCCTGCTGGGCTACAATTACCCTAGGAGTTCGTATCGGAAATGCGTTCAGGAACCGCTTGGTCGCGCTACTTGATTGGGACAGCGATGGTAGAAGGAAAATGTCCGTTGTGCAGCATGTCGATACCCGTCGACCCTCAAACTGACGCGGGGATCTGTCCCTACTGCGGTAAGGCCTACGTGACAGGGAAAGCTCTGAAGGGCCAGGCGTCCACTGCACAGGAGGCAGACCCGATTGAGGCACTCAGGGCAAAGTGCGAGAAGTACTTTCAGGCGGGCATGGCTCATAAGGCTGAGAATGCAGCTTTGTCTGCAACTTTCGATTATCCCGATGATTACCGCTCGTGGAAGCTTAGCCTAGACTTCGTTGCGCGACGACCTGGCTGGTGCCTGCCGTATCGCGATGACTTCGTTGACAAGGCGGATAAGCTCTACCGTATGGGCGGCAGGAAAGACGCCCAGTTTGAGAAGTGGCTGACAGATTATCGTGCTTGGCAGCAGAAAGCTCAGAGGGTCGTCAATCTCTGTAACGCCCTTGGGATTGATCGCGCCATGGCAGCAATGGGGTGTACGTACTTTATGCTCGGGGATAGGGAGATGCCAGTCGGAGAGTTCAAGAGGCTGTACTGCAGCGGGCGGAGAGTGAATGATTCACATACGGAGTGGATACAGCGTTTCATGTTAGCCGAAGGAACGGGCCTGATTTATCAGACCGGCTCTAAGGACTTGGTCTATCACCTTTTTCAAACAACGGACGGCAAGGTTCCCTTGCAAGGCAATCTAGTCGACGCGCTACCGGCCCTTGAACAAGCCGCCCAGCAAAAGAGTGATGACGGTGATAGACCCTCATTGTTTGGCTGGTTGTTCGGCTAAATCGGTAGTGAGTATTCTACGAGACGGCGGGGATGCGGCCAACAACTAAAGCCATAACCCCTTCGTGCAAGAGCCTCGCCACATCCATGGACAGCTACTGTCGATTGCCATATCGGATGGCCTTGGCATCCATGGGGAACTCGGCAGATGAGGTGCAGCATGTTTTTGGATGGCGGAAAGTAAGTCGGTGTCTGTCCCAACAGCAATCATCCCCCCCCCCGGCAGAACAACGCAACAAATCCCATCCTCGCCCCCTGTTAGACTAGCCCCCGACCCCGCGTTCTTCTCGCCCACAGGGAGGTTCTTCTCGCCATGACGCCGGACATCAAGCTTGTGGCCGTCGACATCGACGGCACGTTCATTCGCTCCAACTACACCTACGACGTCCCGTGCTTCGAGTGCCTCCTGGCGCGCATGCAAGAGGCGGGCTGCAACTTTGTGGTGGCGAGCGGCAACCAGTACTGGCAGCTGCGCGACCACTTCCCCGGGCACGAGGACGAGCTGTGCTTCGTCGCCGAGAACGGAGCCTACGTCATGGACCGCGGCGAGCTCGCCTACGTGCGCACGATGCCGGAGGAGACGGTCTCCGCGGTCGTCAAACTGTGTCGCGACTACGCCGACGAGGTCTGGAACGTGCTCTGAGGCATGGAGGGCGCCTACTGCGAGTGCGGCGCGGTGACCGCGAGTTCTTCACCGAGATGAAACGCTACTGCCGCCGCCTGAGCTGGGTGGACGACTTCAAGACCACGGGCGACCAGATCCTCAAGTTTGCGGCCAGCGTGCCCGACGAGCGGACATGGTGCCATCGACCTCATCACGCCCGGCTGCCATAAGGCCTCGGGCCTGGCGCGTCTGGCCGAGCGCTGGGGGATCTCCCCGGAGCAGTGCGTTGCCTTCGGTGACGGCGGTAACGACGTGGAGATGCTGTGCTTATGCGGCATCGACTACGCGATGGACGACACCCCCGACGACGTGAAGGCCGCGGCCGACCGCGTGTGCCCTCCAATGACGAGGACGGTGTGCTCGTGGCGCTGGACGAGCTGTTCGTGTAGGGCATACGGCTATCGCTCTGCCGTCGCTCCCAGCACGCGGTTGATTCGCTCTGCCACACCCACACTCGCCACAACCTTCACCACGTCAGGCACCACGAACGGCGCCACCGCCACGGCCAGCGCCGCGGGCGCGTCGATCCCGTAGACGTTCATGAGCTGGAACGTCCCCAGCACATAGCTCACCGCCAGCAGCGCGATGCCGGCAGCCACACCGCGAGCCCTTCTCGGCAGCATGTCCGCATGGGCAACGAAGCCCGCCACGGGCATGCCTGCCGCAAAGCCCAGGAGGTATCCGCCCGTGGGGCCCATGAGCACGCCGAGCCCGCCCTGAAAGCCGGAGAACACCGGCACGCCCACCGTACCCAGCAGCAGGTAGATTACAACGGTGAATAATGCGTCGCGCGTGCCCAGGACCTGGGGCAAAAGCGCCAGCACAAAGGTCTGCATGGTAAACGGGACCGGCCCCAGCGGCACGGTGATCCACGCGCTCGCGGCAAGGAGCGCAACGAGGACGCCGCAGCGGGCGATCGAGCGGGTGGACATGACAGGCTCCCTAGCGGTTTGGCGCTCTCTCACACAACGCGTACGAGTGTAGACGAGAGGGCGCGCAAAGTCGTGTGATGGTCGTGGAGTGGTCCTTCTCGGCATGCCGTTCGCAGCCGCAAACGTACCGTCTGCGACATCGCAAAATTTCCTCTTGAAACACGCTTGAAAAGTGGGAATATATGGGCTAACAAACTTTTAGTTTGGTAAGCAAACAAAAAGTTGGCAAGCACGGCAAGCGCCAGAGCACAAGGAGGAAGCGTTGAGCGAGAAGATCAAGTGGGTCGCCAACAAGATGCCTAAGAGCGACGACCGCCACCTCGGCATCATGTCCCTCGAGAACGTGGAGGCGGCGCGCAGCTTCCACAAGAGCTTCCCGCAGTACGACGTCACCCCGCTCGCCAAGCTCGACGTGCTGGCGGGCGAGCTCGGCCTCAAGAACCTGGCCGTGAAGGACGAGTCCTACCGCTTTGGCCTCAACGCCTTCAAGGTGCTCGGCGGCTCCTTCGCCATGGCCAACTACATCGCGGGCAAGATCGGCCGCCCGGTCTCCGAGATGACCTACGACTACCTCACGAGCGACGAGCTCGCGCGCGACTTCGGCCAGGCCACGTTCTTCACCGCCACGGACGGCAACCACGGCCGCGGCGTGGCCTGGGCCGCCAACAAGCTGGGCCAGAAGGCCGTCGTGCACATGCCCAAGGGCAGCGTGAAGAGCCGCTTTGACAACATCGCCGCCGAGGGCGCCGAGGTCACGATCGAGGACGTCAACTACGACGAGTGCGTCCGCATGGCCGCCGCCGAGGCCGAGGCCTGCGAGAACGGCGTCATCGTCCAGGACACCGCCTGGGACGGCTACGAGGAGATCCCGTCCTGGATCATGGAGGGCTACGGCACCATGGCCTCCGAGGCGGCTGAGCAGTACGCGGCGGCCGGCGTGGAGCGCCCGACGCACGTCTTCGTGCAGGCCGGCGTCGGCAGCCTGGCCGGCGGCGTGGTGGGCTACTTCACCAACCTCTTCCCCGACAACCCGCCCACCTTCGTGGTGATGGAGGCCGACACCGCAGCCTGCCTCTACAAGGGCGCCCTCGCCGGCGACGGCGACCCGCGCATCGTGGACGGCGACATGCCCACGATCATGGCGGGCCTGGCCTGCGGCGAGCCCAACACGCTGGGCTGGGACATCCTGCGCAACCACGTGTCCGTGTTCGTGAGTTGCCCCAACTGGGTGGCCGCCAAGGGCATGCGCGTGCTCGGCGCCCCCAGGAAGGGCGACCCGCGCGTCATCTCCGGCGAGTCCGGCGCCGTGGGAGCGGGCCTGATCACGACCCTCATGGAGTCCGACGAGTACGCCGAGCTCCGCGAGGCAATCGGGCTCAGCGCGGAGAGCTCCGTGCTGCTCTTCTCGACCGAGGGCGACACGGACCCGGTGAACTACCGCAAGGTCGTGTGGGACGGCGCGTACCCCGCCGAGTAGGGGAGAGCGAGAAGAACGCGTTCTTCTCGGCAGAAGACTGGTAACGAGGGCGTCAGAAAGGACGTAAGCAAAATGGCCAAGGAACTGGATTTCGAGCAGATCAAGAGCGCGGCGGAGGCGTACGGCAAGGACATGACCGCGTTTCTCCGCGCCATGATCTCCCACCCGAGCGAGTCCTGCGAGGAGGGCGAGGTCGTGGCCTGCATCAAGGCCGAGATGGAGAAGCTCGGCTTTGACAAGGTCGAGGTTGACGGCCTGGGCAACGTCATCGGCTGGATGGGCGAGGGCGACAAGATCATCGCCATCGACTCCCACATCGACACCGTGGGCATCGGCAACCGCGACAACTGGGAGGCCGACCCCTACGAGGGCTACGAGACCGACGAGCTCATCTACGGCCGCGGCGGCTCCGACCAGGAGGGCGGCATGGCGTCTGCCACCTACGCCGCCAAGATGATGAAGGACCTGGGCCTCATCCCCGAGGGCTACAAGATTATGGTCGTCGGCTCCGTCCAGGAGGAGGACTGCGACGGCATGTGCTGGCAGTACATCGTCAACAAGTACTTTGACGGTCCCGAGGACGCGCGCGAGAAGATCGAGTTCGTGATCTCCACCGAGCCCACCGACGGCGGCATCTACCGTGGCCACCGCGGCCGCATGGAGATTCGCGTTGACGTGCACGGCGTCTCCTGCCACGGTTCCGCGCCCGACCGCGGCGACAACGCCATCTACAAGATGGCCGACATCATCGCCGACGTCCGCGCCCTCAACAACAACGGCTGCGACGAGTCAACCGCCATCAAGGGCCTCGTCAAGATGCTCGACCCCAAGTACAACCCCGAGCACTTCGAGGACGCGCGGTTCCTCGGCCGCGGCACCTGCACCGTGTCGCAGATCTTCTACACCTCGCCCAGCCGCTGCGCCGTGGCCGACAGCTGCGCGATCTCCATCGACCGCCGCATGACCGCCGGCGAGACCTGGGACTCCTGCCTTCAGGAGATTCGCGACCTGCCGTCCGTCAAGAAGTACGGTGACGACGTCAAGGTCTCCATGTACATGTACGACCGCCCGAGCTGGAAGGGCACCGTATACGAGACCGAGGCCTACTTCCCCACGTGGATCAACGCCGAGAGCGCCGCTCACGTCCAGGCCCTCGTTGACGCGCACCACGCGCTGTACGGCGACGAGCGTATCGGCTGCGAGCCGTCCATGGACAAGCGCGCCGGCCGTCCGCTCACGGACAAGTGGACCTTCTCGACCAACTGCGTGTCCATTCAGGGCCGCTATGGCATTCCGTGCGTGGGCTTTGGCCCCGGCGCCGAGAGCCAGGCGCACGCGCCCAACGAGGTTACCTACAAGCAGGACCTCGTGACCTGCGCCGCGCTCTACACCGCCGCGCTCAACCTCTACGACCCGTCCAAGAAGACCGGCGACGTCACCGTCTTCCGCGCCGGCGCCACCGACAACGACATCAAGTAGGCACTCGGCGGCCGTGAGACAAAGGGGACAGGTTCTTTTGTCTCATCTGCCCCACGGCCGCCACATTCGCCCGTAAGACTGACAGAGGATGAGACAAAAGAACCTGTCCCCTTTGTCTCACGAAGAAAGGAAACGAACATGGCCAAGGGCTTCTCCGCGCTTCTCGACGAGCTCAAGGGCTACGACTTCTCCGGCATGTACAACGCCGACTTCCTGCACACCTGGGACAAGACCACCGACGAGCTGCGCGCGCTCTACGCCGTGGCCGCGGCCCTGCGCAACCTCCGCGAGCGCAACATCTCCTCGCGCATCTTTGACTCTGGCCTCGCCGTCTCGCTCTTCCGCGACAACTCCACGCGCACGCGCTTCTCGTTCTCCAAGGCCACGAACCTGCTCGGCCTCCAGCTCCAGGACCTCGACGAGGGCAAGTCCCAGATCGCCCACGGCGAGACCGTCCGCGAGACCGCCACGATGATCTCCTTCATGGCCGACGTCATCGGCATCCGCGACGACATGTACATCGGCAAGGGCGACGCCTACATGGCCGAGGTCGCCGAGTCCGTCGACGAGGCCTACAAGGACGGCGTGCTCGACCACCGTCCCACGCTCATCTCCCTGCAGTCCGACTCCGACCACCCGACCCAGTCCTCCGCCGACATGCTCTATCTCATCGAGGAGTTTGGCGGCCTGGAGAACCTCCGCGGCAAGAAGGTGGCCGTGACCTGGGCGTACTCCCCGAGCTACGGCAAGCCGCTCTCCTGCCCGCAGTCGCTCATCTCGCTGCTGCCGCGCTTTGGCATGGACGTCACGCTGGCCCACCCCGAGGGCTACGACCTCATGGGCGACCGCGTGGAGGCCGCCAAGGCCTACGCCGCCGAGTCCGGCTGCACCTTCAAGCAGGTGAACACCATGGCCGAGGCCTTCGAGGGCGCTGACATCGTCATCCCCAAGAGCTGGGCGCCCTATGCCGCCATGGAGAAGCGCACCAACCTCTACGCCGAGGGCGACGACGCCGGCATCAAGGCCCTGGAGAAGGAGCTCCTCGCCCAGAACGCCACCCACATGGACTGGTGCTCCACGCGCGAGCTCATGGCCAAGACCGCTCACGGCGACGAGACCATCTACATGCACCCGCTGCCCGCCGACATCTCCGGCGTCTCCTGCGAGCACGGCGAGGTCATGGCCGACGTCTTTGACATGCACCGCGTGGGCATGTACAAGGAGGCCAGCTACAAGCCGTACGCCATCGCGGCCATGATCTTCCTCCAGAAGGTCAAGGACCCCGTGGCCACGCTCGCGGCGCTCGAGGCCGCCGGCAAGCCCCGCTGGAACCAGGCCTAATCGCTCGATTCCCCAGAGTTGCCTAAAAGGGGACAGGCCCCTTTTAGGCAACTTTTCTATTCAGGAGAGGAACCATGGGTAAGAGAATCGTCATCGCCCTCGGTGGCAACGCCCTGGGCAACAACCTGCCCGAGCAGATGGAGGCGGTCAAGCACACGGCGCGCGCGATCGTGGACCTCATCGAGCAGGGGAACGAAGTCGTGGTGGCCCACGGCAACGGCCCGCAGGTGGGCATGATCCAGGAGGCCATGACGCAGCTCACGCGCTCCGACCCCGAGAAGTACATCCCGTGCCCGCTCTCCGTGTGCGTGGCCATGAGCCAGGGCTACATCGGCTACGACCTGCAGAACGCGCTGCGCGAGGAGATGCTCGACCGCGGGATCGACGTGGGCGCGGCCACCGTGCTCACTCAGGTGGAGGTGGACCCGGAGGACCCGGCCTTCGCCAACCCCACCAAGCCGATCGGCGCCTTCATGACGCGCGAGGAGGCCGACCGCATGATCGCCGAGCGCGGCTACGAGGTGGTGGAGGACGCCGGGCGCGGGTACCGCCGCGTGGTGGCCTCGCCGCGGCCGGTGGGCATCGTCGAGCTGGACACCATTCGCTCGCTCGTGGAGACCAACCACGTGGTCGTGGCCTGCGGCGGTGGCGGCATCCCGGTGTTCAAGACCGAGGGCAACCACCTCAAGGGCGCGGCGGCGGTCATCGACAAGGACTTCGCGGCGGCGCGCCTGGCCGAGCAGCTTGACGCCGACTTCCTGGTGATCCTCACGGCCGTGGAGAAGGTCGCCGTGAACTTTGGCAAGCCCGACCAGCAGTGGCTCGACGAGCTCACGCCCGAGACAGCCGCGCGCTACATCGAGGAGGGCCAGTTCGCGCCCGGCTCGATGCTGCCGAAGGTCCAGGCCGCGCTCGCCTTTGCGCAGTCCGGGCCCGGCCGCTCGTCGCTGATTACGCTCCTCGAGCGCGCGGCCGACGGCATCGCCGGGAAGACGGGTACCATCGTACGTGGGTAGGGTCGCTGAGCTCGGGTTCTTCTCGCCCGTGCGCGATTATCGCGAGAATCCGCTTCAATATCGTATAGCCGCAGTTGAGATGTTCGCGCATTGCGGATTCTGCGCGAAAATGAGCGAGAAGAACGCCGGCGCGGCGAGAGACGACGCGGCGAGAAGAACGACGGCGCGGCGAGAAGGACGGTGAAGCGCGGGCATGAGGCCTGACCTCAGGGCATATCTTCTGGGTGACGACGGGCACCGGGTCTTCGGGCCCGGCCCCGTCGACCTGCTGGAGCGCGTGGGCGAGCTGGGCAGCCTGCGCGCCGCGGCCATCGAGATGGGCATGGCCTACACCAAGGCCACGCGCCTCGTGCGCGACGCGGAGCGCGCCTTCGGCTTTGCGCTCACCGAGCGGACCGTGGGCGGATCCGGGGGAGGCGGGTCCCAGCTCACGGCCGAGGCGCGCGAGCTCATCGAGCGCTACCGCGCGTTCGAGCGCACGAGCCGCTGGGCGCTCTCAGCGTCCTACGAGACGTGCTTCTCGGGCTTTGCCGACGTGCCGCGCCTGGGCTGCGTGGTCATGGCGTCCGGCGAGGGCGCGCGCTTCGGCGGCGCGCCGGGCGAGAAGCTCGTGGCTCCGCTGGCCGGCGTGCCGGTGCTCGAGCGCACGCTCGCCGCGCTGCCGGCGGACCTCCTGGACGTCGTGGTGGTCACGCGCTGGGACGCGGTCGAGGAGTTGTGCCGGCGGCTCGGAGTGCGCTGCGTGCGAGCGGCGGGCCCGCTCAAGAGCGACACGATGCGCGCGGGCCTGGAGGCGCTGGGGCATCGCGCCGGCTGCCTCTTCGTGACCGGCGACCAGCCGCTCCTTGGCGAGAAGAGCGTGCGCTCGATGGTCGCGGCGCTCACGCACGAGCCCACGGCGATCGTGCGCCTGGCGTGGCGGGGCAGGGCGGCGAACCCGGTGCTCTGGCCAAACGACACGCTCGACGCGCTGGCAAGGCTGGAGGGCGACACGGGAGGGCGCGTCCTTCTCGACGGCCACGCCGAGCTCATGGACCGCGTGCGCCTGGTAGAGGCCGCCGACGAGTGGGAGCTCGCCGACGTGGACACGCCCGAGGACCTCGCGCGCCTGGAATGTGAGACAAAGGGGACAGGTTCTTTTGTCTCATTTCAATAATAATGAGACAAAAGAACCTGTCCCCTTTGTCTCACGAGGAAGGAGGGCCGATGAGGAGGATTCTGGCAAACGGCACGCTGGTCACGCCGGAGGGCCTGCGCCGCGGCGACCTCGCGCTGGAGGGCGACAAGATCGTGGGCCTGGCGGCTCACATCGAGCCCGCGCCCGGCGACGAGGTCGAGGACGTGAGCGGCTGCTGGGTGTTCCCCGGCTTCATCGACGCGCACACCCACCTGCAGTGCTGGACTGGCATGGACTGGACGGCCGACAGCTTTGAGACCGGCACGCGCGCCGCAGCCTGCGGCGGCACCACCTGCATCGTGGACTATGCCACGGCCGACCGCGGCGTGACGATGGACGAGGCGCTGGCCGAGTGGCACAGGCGCGCGGAGAGCGGCGCGGGCTGCACGGCAAACTACGGCTTCCACATGGCCATCGCCGAGTGGGGCGAGGACAGCCCCGCCCAGATGCGCCGCATGCGCGAGGCGGGCGTGAGCAGCTTCAAGACCTACCTCGCCTACGACCACCTGCGCCTCTCGGACGCGGAGACGCTCCGCTGCCTGGAGGTCGTGCGCGACCTGGACGCCGTGCTCTGCGTGCACTGCGAGAACGGCGACGTGGTGAACGAGCTGCAGCGCCAGGTGCTTGCGGCCGGCATCACGGGCCCGGAGGGGCATCCGCTCTCCCGTCCGGCCGAGGCCGAGGCGGACGCCGTCTCCCGCCTGCTCTACCTGGCTGAGATCGCAGGCGCCAAGGTGAACGTGGTGCACCTGTCCACGGAGCTCGGCCTTCTCGCCGTGCGCGCCGCCCGAGAGCGCGGCCAGAAGGGCATCTACGTGGAGACCTGCCCGCAGTACCTCACGCTGGACGACACGCGCTACCTCGAGGGCGGTGACGACGGCTTCGCGGGCGCCAAGTACGTGATGAGCCCGCCGCTGCGCAAGCCGTCCGACGTGCGCGCCCTGCGCGGCGCGGTTCTCGCCGGCGAGGTGGACTCCATCGCGACGGACCACTGCTCGTTCAACCTGCGCGGCCAGAAGGACCGCGGCCGGCCGGACCAGGGTGGCGACTTCACCAAGGTCCCCAACGGCGGCCCCGGCATCGAGCATCGCCCGGCCGTGATGGCCACGACCTTCGAGGGCCAGCTCGGCCCCGAGGGGCTCTGCCGCCTGCTGTCGGAGGGCCCGGCGCGCACGTTCGGCCTGTGGCCGGAGCGCGGCCGTTTGGCCGTGGGCGCCGCCGCTGACGTCTGCGTGTGGGACCCGTCGCCGCGCTGGACCATCAGTGCGGCGACCCAGCACCAGGCCGTGGACTACACGCC